>JAYTHI010000001.1:0-2188 GCA_043732685.1 Ferruginibacter sp.
ATATTAATTTATTTTAAATATGATACGAGAGAAAGGGTGCTTAAAATTGAATTGCAAAAAGTCTTATTTTGTTTAGTCAATTTTTTACCTCCTTAATTAAATTTTATTTAAAATGATAATTTAACAAGCGTAAATAATACCAATTATATAATTTAAAAAATATAAAATATTTATTATTTAATTGATTATCAATTAGTTATTAGTTTTAATTACAATTAAATTATCAATAAATTATACAATTTCTTCAATTACTGCCAATAGCTTTTTTACCATTTCGGGTGTAATATCCAGGTGTGTGACCATTCTAATTTGAGTGGGAGAGATGGCCATACTAAATATGGAATGTTTGGCGAATATTTCACCAAGTGTTTTGGGTGTATACGGGGTTAATACATCAAATAGAATAATATTAGTATCAACTGGTAAAATTTTACCAACAAAGGATTTTTTGGCAAGGGCTTCGGCAATTTGTTTAGCATGGGTGTGGTCCTCGGCCAATCTTTCAATATTATTTTCTAACGCGTATATACCAGCTGCTGCTAAATAACCTGCCTGCCTCATGCCTCCTCCAAAAACCTTTCTGATACGGCGGGCTTTCTTAATGTCTTTTGCAGTGCCCACCAATAAACTTCCAACAGGGGTGCCTAGACCCTTACTTAAGCAAATAGAAATACTATCAAATAATTCACCATACTTTAAGTAAGATTCTTTTTGTGCTACAACTGCATTAAATAGTCTGGCTCCATCCAGGTGAAGCTTCAAATTATTATTCAGACAAACCTCTTTAATTGATTGAATATCATTTAGTTGGTAACAACTTCCACCACCTCTGTTAGTCGTGTTTTCTAAACTTACCAGGCTGGTTGCAGCTTTGTGAATATCAATAGGGTTAATAGCATCCTTCACCTGATCTGCTGTTAACTTACCAAAACTACCTTCAATAGTTTTAACCTGACAACCACTATTGAAGGCTATTCCACCTCCTTCATATATATATACATGACTCATTTTTTCACAAATCACTTCATCGCCCGGTTGGGTATGAATTTTTATACCGATTTGATTTGTCATAGTGCCGCTTGGGCAAAATATAGAGGCTTCCATACCAAACATTTCGGCAGCCATGGATTCCAATTTATTTACTGTGGGGTCTTCACCAAAAACATCATCGCCAACGGCGGCTTTAAACATCGTCTCCAACATTAACGGAGAGGGCTTTGTAAATGTATCAGATCGTAAGTCAATTATCATAGTGCAAATGTAATATAGATACTGCATTGAGGGTAAGCAAATCTGCACATTTAATTTAAAATATTCCGGAATATTTCAGTTCATTTAAATAATTGATATTATAATTACAAATAATATCAACAGGATTGAATATCTATAATTTAAGGTGGTTTTTATTATTTTAAGTTAAACTTAAAACATATGGGTTGCTTTTTATCTTTTAGCTATGAAATGCGGTATTTCAATCGTATATTTGCAGTATTTTGAAATAATATTGGCAGTAATTTCACATCGGTCTGCAGCTATTTCAACAACAAAAATGTCTAAAAACCGTTAATTCTGAATTAAAACAAGCAAATGAGGCAACTAAAGATCGCAACGCAGATTACCAATCGTGATTCACAAGCGGTGGAAAAATACCTGCAGGAGATTTCAAAAATTTCAATGATTACTCCTGAAGAGGAGACTATATTGGCCCAAAAAATTAAAATGGGCGACCAGCGTGCCCTTGATAAATTAGTGCAGGCTAACTTACGTTTTGTGGTTTCTGTAGCTAAACAATACCAGCATCAGGGTCTTTCTTTAAGTGATTTGATAAATGAAGGTAACTTGGGTTTGATCAAAGCAGCTCAACGTTTTGATGAGACTAAAGGTTTTAAATTTATTTCTTATGCTGTATGGTGGATTCGTCAATCAATTTTACAGGCATTGGCCGAGCAGGGAAGATTGGTACGTTTACCACAAAATAAAATTGGTACGTACAATAAAGCAAATAAAGCCTACATGGCTTTTGAACAGGAACACGAGCGGGAACCATCAACAGAGGAATTGGCAGAATTGCTTGAAATGAGTGAGACTGAAATCAATAATATATTTCAAAGCAATACCCGTCACACTTCTTTAGATGCGCCCGTACACGAAGCGGAAGATGTTGCCATGGGTGACCTTCTAAAAGGCG
>JAYTHI010000002.1:0-7489 GCA_043732685.1 Ferruginibacter sp.
TATCATGCATTTTGATTCGCCGACTTATTTGTGCTTAGTTTTTATATTTTATCAATGCAAATTATACATTTTCAATAAATGATGCTCTCTGCAGACTGCCTTTAAAAACACCGGTAATTGCATAAGCCGCCTCATTGGGTTCGGTCCGCCAAGGGTGGATTCAATAAAAAATGCGCAGCTTATTTTTTTTGAAAGAAGCCAATGGAGCAACGTTGCAGTTACTCAGCCCGCCGGCTGTGGAGGCGAAGGGTATACAGCAAAAAACTGGTGCTGAATTCAAAAAATGCGACTTATAAATTAAAACGCTTAAGCAATAGTCGCGTTATTGAATGTTAACCAAGCTTACTTTATGACAAGTATGTTTTTTAAACGCTACATTTAAAAAAGTAAAAAACAGCTTAAAATAGCAGGTTTGCGAATAATCTACCTAATCCTATAAAGTTATTTATAAAATAATCTTTAAAAAAAGCTGCCCGGCATTTTTAAATAAATCTTAAACAAAAAATAAACTTGCTTAAAAAAATAGCAGTTGCAATAACTAAAAGATATAGTTATTGCAACTGTTCAAATAATCTTTATTAAAAATAATTAAAGCTTCAAAGCAGCTTCCATTTCATTAACAGTTGCAATACCATCTTTACGCCATACCTGGCGGCCATTTTTATACATAATAAAAACCGGCAAAACAGTAACTTCATATTGTTTCATAACGTCAATATCATTACCGCCATTTACTTTTACCAATTTGAATTTATTGGGGTGCTTTGCCTGAAGGTCCTTTAAAATTGGTTCCATTTTTTTGCAGGGGGCACACCATACAGCACCGAAATCAACCAATACAATCTTGTCATTTTTTGTAAGACTATTGTATTCCTCCACCGTCATTTGTTTTTCCTCAACTTTTCCTTCAAGCGGTTTGTTGGCCATTTTCCAGGCGTTTATACCATCCTTTAAGGTAAAAATTTGGTATCCCAAATTATTTAATGTTTTGGCAGCGGCACCACTTCGGCCACCGGACAGGCAATAAACATATACAGGTTTATTTTTATCTATATAGCTGATCCTTCGTTCAAATTCTTTTTTATCATTCCAATCTGCCTGCAGGGCATTTTTAATATGGCCGGAATTATATTCACCTGTTGTTCGAACATCCAAAAGTTGAACACTATCAATAGTAGTTATTTGTTTTTCAAATTGGTTGGCATCTAAGGTGGTAGTGCTTTGCGCATAACTGTTTACATTAACTACAGCCAATGTTAAAACCATTAAATTGATAAATAGATTTTTCATTATTATAATTTTTGCAAAGTTGAGCTTTGTAACGCAAACAAAAAAGTCATCTTTTTTAAGATGACTTTTCAGGTTTTTTTATAAAAAATTTATTCTACGGGAGATAAATATTGTGCATAGGCATAACCTTCTTCATTATCATCGGTGCGTACCAGCCACCATTGGTCATTACTTTTATTTACCAAAGTTATTATTTCGTCGTGCGCAGCTTTTCCAACAATTGGCTGCTCGGTACCGGGGCCTTTTCTAATATTAAGGTTAGTGCTGTCTGTTGTTACTTTTACTTTTGTAACATCCGCACCAATGTTTACGTTTACATTTAAAACAAGATCGCCTGTTAAAAAGTTAGGATCTATTTTGCCATAAATATCCCATAGCTGGTCTTTTACAGCACCTGTTGGTGCAGTGCCATCAATATATAAAACGCCTTCCTGTTCCCTAACTTGCAAGTCGCTGATACCGGCTGCCGTAGCTGCATCTGTCAATTGTTTGTATTTATCCTGTAATACCATTATTGTAGATTTTAATAATTATTTTATTTAATTGTTAGTGCACTGCCGTCAACTTTTTTAGGATGCAGACCATCTAAATTCATTTTTAATTTTTTCCATTTGTCAGCTGCAATTGTTCCTGTTACTGCTATCACACCTTCTTTTACGGTAGCTGTAATTGTCGGATAATCTTTGGTTGCATCTGTTACGGCTTTAGTTAAAGGATCATCTGCAGTAATCACTATCGGGGCCTGTGCTGCCACCGGAACGGCTACTGTGGTGTTATCAATAGTAGATTTTAGTCCTTTTACATCGGTGCTTAAGGAAGGGATTTTAGCTTTGGCGGCTTCCGTTTTAAGTTCACCGCCAAGGGTTGCAACGCCATCTTTAACTACAACGCTGAGGGCTGAAAGATCGGTATCGGCTTTTGCTTTAGTTTCCATGGCAGCCTGAATAGCTGCATCATTTGGTTTACAGCCTGCAAGACCCACCGTTGCAGTAATGGCAATCGTCAGTAATAATTTTGTAAATTTCATGTTTTCCTGATTTTTATTTTTTAATAATAATCAAAGTACGTAAGAAAACAGTTATTAAATTATAAAATTTGGTAATATTAATAAATACACCTTTTACCCGGAGTTAACTGATGGGAGCGTTGGCATTGCCCGTAGAATTAAAATTAAGTGCTGATTTTAGTTGTTCCACTACATTAAAAATGATGGGACAAATAGCGTAATTCATAAGTGTACTAAATAGTCGGGTGCTAAACCCATCTTTGTGCAGGTGAGGAAATTCCCTGCAATCACTAAACCTGTCTTCGTAAATAGTGCATTTGGTGCCACCTAAAAAATGGCAAGGCATTGTATTGATGAATATTTGGCCCTGTTCACTGATTTCCAGGTATTTTTCTTTTACCGCTTCAACAGGTTCATTCAATCTTTTTGCAAGTGCCAGAGTCTCCGCTTGAGTAACCCCTATCATTAATGATTTACAACAATTACCGCATTGTGTACAGTCTATTTGTGGTGTAATGCTATCGTTTAAATGATGCATCACCTCATCAATATCTGTTCTACCATGCATTTTTATAAAGACACGAAAATCATCGTTTTCGATTTCCCGTTCGGCCGCCAGGACTTTAATGGTGGTAAGATTTGTAATTAGTGTGTTCAGAATTTTTTTTTCGAAATTATATATATATTCTATCAGCAACAAATATTTTCCACAGCCAGCGTAACAACCCAAAAAGTTTCTTTTTTAATCGGTTAAAAAATCGTGAAAATCCGTTCCCGTATATATGTTAATTCCGGTTTATCTGAACTGGATCGCTTTTACAGGCTTTATGTTTTTTACCAGCAGGGTAGGTATAATTAAGGTAGCAAAGCAAATGGCTAATGTAACAATATCTATCAATACAACCTGCCACCACACTATATCTGCATGCGCTGCTGCCATATAATATGCCTCTTCGTCCAACTTTATAAAACCTGTTTTTTGTTGCAGCCAGCATATCGAAAGTCCTAAAATTGTACCTAAAATTATCCCGGCAATAGCAATAAGACTGGTGTTGTATAAAAATATTTTTTGTACCATCCAATCACTTGCACCAATTGCTTTTAAAATGCCTGTCATCCTTGTTCTTTCTAACACTATAATTAATAAACAGGTAATAAGGTTAACAATGGCAACAATCATCATAATACCGATCAGTATCCATTTAATCTTGTTTTGCAGTGCCAGCCAGTCAAATATGTTGGCATAACTTTGTTTGATCGTCTTGCTTGTCCAGCCTTGCGGCGTTAATTCTTTTATCAGTGCAGCAACGGAATCTGTTTGATTGAAGTCTTTTAAAATAACCTCGTAACCACCTATCTGGTTTGGTTTCCAATCATTCATCCTTCTTAATAAGTTGATATCACATAGTCCGAATTGCTTGTCATATTCATCTATGGATGTTTTAAATATTCCGGCAATTATTAATTTTCTGGGTCGTTTTGTCCCATCATCCTGAATAAAAAAAGAAAGTAGGGTATCGTTAACATTTACATTAAGCTGGTTGGCGATGTAAGTAGAAATATTTATTTGATTGCTGTACCCGCTATCTTTAAACGTGAGCCATTTACCCTGTTGCAGGAAAGGGTTTAACCGGCTAAAATTAAAGGAGGAGTCGATTCCTTTTAATAAAATACTTTCTATTTCGGTCCCAAAAGTTAATATCACCGATTTAGTGGCATATCGTTCAATAGATTTTACCTCCGGCAGGTTTTCTACAATTTTTTCAACGGTATCATTTGCAGTTATAGGATATTGTTCGGCAATGCTAACCCTATTTTCTATATCTTGTTGTACATGAATATGACCCCAAAAACTAAATATTTTATTCGCGATAACGTTTTCGAAGCCATTTACAAAACTTAATGCCACAATCATTACAGCCACGCTGATAGCGGTTGCGCCAATGGCTAACCGAATTATAAAGCGGGAGAAAGTGTTTTGTCTGTTAAAGGCAATTCGTTTGGCAATAAAGGCAGCTATATTCAATCGGCAAAATTTTGGTATCTTTCAAAAGTAAATATTTTAATAACTCCATGTATATTTTTAAATTTATTAAGGCGGCTTCTTTTATTTTATTGTTGCAATGCTCCGCTGCTGCACAAATTAATCCCGAAGCTGTTTACGCAGCTAATATTCGTTCGGTTCGTTTTAATCCCTATGGCGATCAGCAATCCATGGCTGTTTATAAACTAAATAGTGGTGATAAATTAGAGTTGCATTTTGATGATATGGAAGCCAGGGTAAAAAGCTATTATTACAGCTATGAATTGTGCGATTACAATTGGCAACCTGTTAATCTAAGTCCTTTCGATTTTATAAAGGGTTTTACCCAATTACGCATAAATGATTACCGCTTTTCTTCCATTGCTTACACGAAGTATATCCATTACCAGGCCATATTGCCCGATGCAAATAGTATGCCTACCAGGAGTGGTAATTATTTGCTAAAAGTTTTTTTAAATGGAGACACAAGTCAGCTTGTATTTACAAGAGCATTATTGGTGCTGGATTCTAAGGCTACTGTAAGTGCTCAGATGGTGCAAACTTTTATACCTGATACCTATAAAACGCATCAGCATATAAAATTTACGGTAAACGTGCAAGGTATAAATGCCTCTAATGCAAGCCAGCAGGTTAAAATTGTAATGCTGCAAAATAGCCGTTGGAACCTTGCCCAGGGTAATGTTTCACCAACATTTATTCGCAATAATGCCTTAGAATACAGCAATGAAAATACATTTGTTTTTCCGGGCGGTAAAGAATGGCGCTGGCTTGACCTTAGAAGTTTTAGTTTACTGAGCGAAAGGGTTGATAGTGCCAATGTAAAGCGTACTGATATTTATGTAAAACCGGATGCAGACAGATCGGCACAACGTTATGTATACTATGCTGATTTGGATGGTAAATATTTGGTAACCACTTTTGAGTCTATAAATCCATACTGGCAGGGCGATTATGCGAATATTCATTTTAAGTTTGTGCCGCCTAATAAAATTGAGTATCCTGATAAAGACATCTATTTAATAGGCCAGTTAACCGGTTACCGTTTGAATGAAAGTACCAAAATGAAATTTAACGGGCAAACTGGAATGTATGAAAATACACAATACTTAAAGCAGGGTTATTATAATTACGGTTTTACAATGGTAGATAAAAATGATCCGTCCAAAAGAATGGATACAGACGGTGATTATTGGGAGACCGAAAATATTTATACCATATTGGTGTATTACAAATCATTTTCCGATCAGGCTGACCAGCTTATTGGCATTGCTAACATCAATACACGCAGCGATAAGCCTGGCTTTAGTTTTTAGTATCAACATAATCGAATACCCTAATAAGCATTATTTCATCGCAATTATTATAAATACTTTTTTAAGTTCGTTCTTTTACACGAATTATTAATTTATTCGTTTACTTACACGAATTAAAATTTTATTCGTTTATTTAAACGAACTTTTTAAATAGTTCTATCTTTACCTACATATTTGATAACAGGATATTGCAGGTTTTTAAAAATCAATTTCTAACTTTAAAATAAATAGTGGTCAATGAAATTAAGGGCAGTATTAACAGGTGATATTGTAAACTCAACTAAATTGAAACCTGCTGTAGAAAAAAAACTGATTAATCTTTTGACGTCGGTTTTGGCGAATTATCAGTTTGAATTTTATCGGGGGGATAGCTTTCAGGTTTTTATAAAAAATGCTGATGAAGCGCTGGATATAGCACTGCTTTGCCGTACAGCCGCCATAAGTATTTCAAAAACTGAACTCATCATGCAGTCGGATATTAGGATTAGTATTGGCATTGGTATGGTGCAATTGCCGGTAAAAAGTCTTGCCACGGCAAAAGGTTCGGCATTTGTTTTATCCGGTCGTGCATTTGATGAATTTTTAAAAACTGATGCCCGTTTATCTATTGCCATAGAAAATGGTTTGGCCAATACAGCCGTTCAAATAATTTCAGATTACCTGAACCGGCTTTTTAAGTTGATGACCGCTAAACAAGCAGAAGTAATTTTTGAATTGTTAAAACACAAAACCCAGCAAGAAGTAGCGAAGACGCTAAAAAAATCAAAAAGTACCATCAACCAGCATGTAATGGCCGGCGGATGGAATGAAATTGACAAATTATTACAACAATATAAAAGTATCGTCCATCAATTATCATAATCATGGCATCTTCTATCTGGCTAATTAAACTACTAATGGCGCACCTGGTTACCGACTTTATACTTCAACCCAAAAGTTGGGTAAATGATAGAACTCAAAAGCATTTTAAATCGGGTAAATTATACTTGCATGGATGCATAACGGCACTCTTTGCATGGGCTGCAATGGGCAGGCAGTATTGGTTTATTGCAATTATTATTTTGGTTACCCATACCATTATTGATGGATGGAAATCTTACCAAAAAAATACCCTTGTTTATTTTATAACAGACCAGGCGCTGCATTTACTGGTAATTGCAGGTTGCTGGTATGTTAGTTTTTTAAATTGGTCAATAGTTCAGACGAGTTGGCAACAGCTAAATTCAACTGCAACAACCTGGAAAATATTAATGGCCTTTATTTTTGTAACCACCCCTGCAGGAATTTTAATTGGACAACTTACAAGGCAATGGAGAGAAAAAATAGAGGGAGCTGAAAGTCTGGCAAATGCCGGAAAGTGGATTGGTATTGTTGAAAGGATAATCATACTGATTTTCGTTTTAAAAAATCAATATGCTGCAATTGGATTGCTGGTTGCCGCAAAAGGATTAATTCGTTTCAATGAAAAAGACCGGTCAGAAATTAAGACCGAATACCTGGTTATAGGTACTTTAATGAGTATTGGACTGGCAATAATTACCGGTTTACTATGCCAATAAATCTTTAAAAGTAACTTACTTAATTTCAATAGGGTTTGGCTATAAATTGCAGGGGCAGGTACTGGTAAGGGCAGCAACTTAATTAAACTGCCGTTAAACCTGCAACAATCGTTTTATGGGTAATTTGTCTTGTAATAGAGATTTTTGATCACTTTTGCCTAAAAAGATAGTCTTGCAGCCAAAATCATTATAAAATTGATTAATAGTTTTAAAATTCGATTTTTTAAAATCCATCAATTTAAAATAACCGTTATTCAAAACTGTTGAAGTGCAATAA
>JAYTHI010000003.1:0-7481 GCA_043732685.1 Ferruginibacter sp.
CCTTTATTATTATCCCGTGCAATTAGTTGTTATAAAGCCCAAACTTATAGCAATAAAGAATTGTTAGTGGTGTATGAAAGTGACAATACCCAAATTGAACAAGTGATTGAAGCACAAAAAACCGAAGGGTCAATTCATTTTATTGAAATGCCGGCGCTCCCAAAAAGTTCTTTAGGTGAACTTAAAAATAAGGCCATTGCCTTATCGAAGGGAGTTTATTTTAGTCAGTGGGATGATGATGATTGGTATGGGGGAGACAGGTTACAAATACAAATGGACGCTATGCTGAAAAATGGGGCTTCGGTATGTTTTTTTGGGCATTGGATTTTTTATGATGCTGTGGCGGAGATCGCTTATTTATCTTTTAAACGCAATTGGGAAGGTTCAATTTTATGTAAAAAAAGTATCGTCACGGAAGAAATTAAATATGCCTTGCTTCCAAAATTAGAAGATACCCCTTTTGTAAATAAAATTAGTGAAATGTACACCGTTACGCAGGTTATAAAACCTGGTTCTTATATATATGTTTATCATGGAAATAATACCTGGTCATATGCACATTTTCAGGATAATTTTTTAAAGGGGCAACAAATGTCTGCGCCTTATTCAGCTTTAATAACTGCCATTTTGAAAGGTGTTTATACCAATGAGCGGGCTTTAAAAATGTTAGATAGCGACCAGTTTAAGGAAGAAATGATACAGAAATTAAAAACAAGTACAATTTATAATTAGACGATTTAATAAAAGTCTGAAAAATAACTACATGAAAAAAATTCTTCAATATTTATTTGAGCATAAAACACTTTCGGTTACCAAAGCCAAAGAAGTTTTAATAAATATAGCTAACGGTATTTATAGTGAAAGCGAAATAGCCTCTTTTATAACTGTGTATTTAATGCGCAGTATTACCATTGCGGAGTTGCAGGGTTTTAGAGATGCCTTGCTGGAATTGTGTGTACGCGTAGATTTTAAAGGACAGGAGGTGATAGATATTGTAGGTACCGGCGGCGATGGAAAAAATACCTTTAACATATCTACACTGAGTTGTTTTATTGTAGCGGGTACAGGTAACAAAGTGGCTAAACACGGCAACTATGGCGCTTCTTCTATTAGTGGCTCTTCAAATGTAATGGAGCAATTGGGGTATACATTTAAAACCAATAATGATGATTTAAACCGGGAAATAGATACCGCAAATATTTGTTTTTTACACGCACCATTGTTTCATCCGGCATTAAAAGTTGTAGGTCCTATCCGAAAAAATTTAGCTGTCCGTACTTTTTTTAATATGCTTGGCCCCATGGTAAATCCGGCTTCTCCAAAGTACCAATTGGTAGGTGTTTATAACCTTGAAATGGCAAGAATTTACAATTACCTGTTGCAACAAAGTGACAATAATTTTACCATTATCCATAGTTTGGATGGTTACGACGAAATATCCTTAACCGGAGATACGAAGGTGATTACCAATGCAGGTGAAAAAATTATGACAGCCGAAGCATTGGGAAAACGCACTGTAAAAGCTGCGGATATTTATGGTGGTGATACTTTGGAGGAAGCTGCTAAAATATTTAAAAATATTCTGCATGGCGAGGGAACCTGGGCTCAAAATGCAGTGGTACTTGCTAATGCAGCAATGGCACTTCAATGTACCGGTCTTTACAATAATTACGAAGATTGTTACCAGTTGGCAGTAGATAGTTTAGAGAGTGGAAAAGCGCTGGCCGTATTAAAAAAAGTAACTGCCTGAACATAAAATATTTTTATTATAAATCATTACAACTCCTGCAATTAAATATGAATATTTTAGATACCATTATTGCTTATAAAACTATAGAAGTTGCTAAGGCAAAGCAACAAGTTTCGGTAGAGCAATTAAAAAAGAGCGCGTTCTATAACAGGCCAGTTTTTTCGCTAAAGCAATTTTTATTGGATGAAAGCAAAACGGGTATCATAGCAGAGTTTAAACGGCAGTCACCCTCAAAAGGTATCATAAACAATACGTCCGATGTGGCAGCAGTTACCACGGGGTATACCAATCATGGAGCCAGTTGTTTATCGGTATTAACGGATACAAATTTCTTTGGTGGTTCAACCGAAGATCTGATAAAAGCGCGGGTAAATAATATTCCGGTTTTAAGGAAAGATTTTATTATTGATGAATACCAGTTAATAGAGGCAAGGGCGATGGGTGCTGATGTTATCCTGCTAATTGCAGCTTGTCTAAGTCCTGAAAGAGTGGAGGAATTAGCAATTTTTGCACAATCCTTACAATTGGAAGTTTTATTGGAAATACATAATGAAGAGGAATTAAAGCATATTTGTGCAGCTACGGAAATAGTTGGGGTAAATAACCGCGATCTTAAAACTTTTAAAGTTGATATTAATCATTCTATTGCATTGGGGAACCGCATTGGAGCAGAAAAAATAAAAATAGCAGAAAGTGGGATACATGATATTGAAACAATCAGTATCTTCAAAAAGTCAGGATTTAAAGGTTTTTTAATGGGTGAACTATTTATGAAACAGCCTGACCCTGCGATTGCTTTTGCTAATTTTGTTGATCAGCTTAAAAAGATGTAAAGTTAACATGAGAGTAAAAGTTTGTGGCATAACCCAGGAGGACCAGTTGATAAATTTACCTGAAACAGGAGCAACTTTCGCCGGTTTGATTTTTTATCCAAAGTCGCCCAGGTATGTACTGCGGCAAATGACCACCAGCCAGATAAAAAAGCAAAATAATATTACCAAAGTTGGGGTATTTGTAAATGCATCGGTAGAAGAAGTATTGCACATGGTGGATGAATGCAGGTTGCATATGGTGCAATTGCATGGGGATGAAACACCAAGGTTTTGCGAAAAGATTGCGGATTATATTTCTGTAGTTAAGGCATTCAGGGTAAGTGAAAGCGACCATATTGAATGGCGCATTAAAGACTTTATGGAAGTGTGCGATATGTTTATGTTTGATACCGAGGGCGTAGGTTATGGTGGTACCGGTAAAAAGTTTAATTGGCAAAAATTACATGATATTACCATTGGTAAACCCTATTTTTTAAGTGGTGGTATTGAGCCGGAAGATGTAGAGCAACTTAAGGAATTTAGTGTAAGGCCCGAGGCTAAGGCATTATTTGCCATTGATATCAACAGCAAATTTGAAATATTGCCGGGGATAAAAAATTTTCCGGAAATTAAAAAATTTATACAACAATTATAAAAGCAACCAACAATGAACATTAAAGTATGTGGCATTACACAACTAAAACAATTGCAACAATTAGACGGATTAAATATTGATTTTGCAGGATTAATTTTTTATAAAGAATCTCCGCGGTATTTAGTGGGTAAAATTTCGAAAGAAGAACTGGAGTCTTCTGATTTTGACGTTAAAAAAGTAGGTGTTTTTGTAAATGCGGGATATGATGAAATAATTCAAACAGTAGAAGATTATGGTTTGGATATTGTTCAGTTGCATGGAGAAGAAACGCCTGAATTATGCGAAAAATTATCTGATGATGTAGAAGTTATAAAAGTGTTTAGTTTGGATTCAACCGTTAAATCAGTTGACGACCTGGTAGCAGATTATGATGCTGTTTGCGATTATTATTTATTTGATACAGCCGGTAAAAATGGTGCCAAGGGTGGCACAGGTACCCAGTTTGATTGGAAATTGGTAAAGAAAAGTAAGATCGAAAAACCTTTCTTTTTAAGTGGTGGAATTAGTGTGGAAGATGCAGCGCAAATAAAGGCATTTAAACATCCTGATTTTTATGGTATCGATATTAATAGCCGTTTTGAAAAGGAGCCCGGTATTAAGGATATGGCTTTAATATTACAGTTGAAGCAGTTGATGAAGGCGAAGTAAATCCGTTATTTTATTACTAAACAGGTAGGTATAAATAAATATAGCGGTTTAACCCAATTATACCAATTAAGCAATTGGGTTTCAGGTTTGGTAAACGGCGGGCATTCGAATTTTTTATTTTGATATTTCATCCTCAATATGTGGAAGGGTAAAGACATTTCAATAACCGAACAATAGATTATTTATACTGTTAGAAGATAAATTTTTTCTTGAAAGGAACAATTTAAACAAAAGCTAATTATGACTACTACAGCACAAAATTTTGCGGTTAATGAACAGGGGTATTATGGTGATTTTGGTGGTGCATTTATTCCGGAAATGCTGTATCCCAATGTAAAACGACTGCAGGAAGAGTATTTGCAAATTATTTACGAGCCAGGTTTTCAGGAAGATCTTAAACAATTGCTTAAAGATTATGTTGGACGGCCTACGCCATTATTTTTAGCCGAAAGATTAAGTGCCAAACATGGCGTAAAAATATACCTTAAAAGAGAAGATCTCTGCCATACAGGAGCACATAAAATAAACAATACCGTTGGTCAGATTTTATTGGCTGAACGTTTAGGCAAGACAAGGATTATTGCCGAGACAGGTGCCGGGCAGCATGGCGTGGCAACTGCAACGGTTTGTGCACTTAAGGGGTTGGAATGTATTGTATATATGGGCGAAAAAGACATTGAGCGCCAGGCTCCTAATGTAGCAAGAATGAAAATGCTTGGTGCTACTGTAGTGCCTGCAACCAGTGGAAGTAAAACCTTAAAAGATGCTACCAACGAGGCTATCAGAGATTGGATTAATAACCCGGTGGATACACATTATATCATTGGCAGCGTAGTGGGGCCGCATCCTTATCCCGATATGGTGGCCCGTTTCCAGAGCATCATCAGCGAAGAAATTAAAAAACAATTGCTCGAAAAAACAGGGTCTGAGTTACCAACGCATGTAATAGCTTGTGTGGGTGGTGGTAGCAATGCGGCAGGTGCATTTTACCATTTTTTAGATGATCTTTCCGTACAATTAATTGCGGTAGAAGCAGCTGGTTGTGGCATTCAGAGTGGTATGAGCGCAGCCACAACCCAATTGGGCAAACCCGGTATTTTGCATGGCAGCAAAAGTTTATTGATGCAAACGGAAGATGGCCAGGTTACAGAACCACACAGTATTTCAGCGGGTTTGGATTATCCCGGAATTGGTCCTTTACATGCACATTTGTTTAAAAGTGGCAGGGCAACTTTTATGAGTGCAACCGATCAGGAAGCTTTAGATGCAGCCTTTGAAATTAGTAAAACAGAAGGTATTATTCCTGCATTGGAAACCGCGCATGCTTTTCATGTTTTAAATAATATGCATTTTAAAAAGGATGATGTGGTAGTAATCTGTTTAAGCGGAAGGGGAGATAAAGACCTTTCAACTTACATGGAATATCTATAGATTTGCCGATGGATAAAAATATTGAAATGGTGCCGTATACAGATAATCTGTCGCATCATTTTACAACGCTCAACAGGGCTTGGGTTCAAAAGTATTTTGAATTGGAACCAATTGATGAATTAATGCTGGCTAACCCAAAGCAATATTTTATAGATAAGGGAGGGTTAATATTTTTCGCGATGTTGGGTAATGAAGTTGCAGGAACCTTTGCCTTACTAAAGGTTTCCGATAAGACCTACGAATTATCCAAGATGGCTGTTTATGAACAATTTCAAGGAAGACGAATAGGTAATAAAATGCTTGAATTTTGTTTGGCGCAGGCAAAAATACTGCAGCTTCAAAAATTGATACTGTATTCCAATACCCTGCTCAGCAATGCGATTCATTTATATAAAAAATATGGTTTTATAGAGGTTGTTGGTTTTGAGAGTGATTACAAACGGGCAAATATAAAAATGGAAATTGTTATAAATTAAAAGTATGAACAGAATTGACCAACTCTTTGCAGCAAAATCTAAGAACGTTTTAAATGTTTATTGTACGGCGGGCTATCCAAAAGTAGATAGTACGCTGGAAGTGTTGACAGCATTGCAAAATAATGGTGCAGATATTATAGAGATTGGTATGCCCTACAGTGACCCAATTGCTGATGGTCCGGTGATACAGCAAAGCAATATGGTAGCGCTTGATAACGGTATGAGTATTGCCTTGCTCTTTGAACAATTAAAACCTTGCCGCGATACCATAAAACTCCCTATAATTTTAATGGGTTATATGAACCCGATTTTGCAATATGGACTTGATAAATTTTGCGCTGCTGCTGAAGCTGTTGGGGTAGATGGAATTATTTTACCCGACTTACCTATGTTTGAATTTGAGACCATTTATAAAGTCCTTTTTGAGAAGCACCATTTAAAATTTATATTTCTGGTAACACCCGAAACAGGGGAGGAGCGTATTAAAATGATCGATAATTTATGTTCCGGCTTTTTGTATGCGGTGTCCTCTTCATCTACAACTGGCAGTACAAAAATGGTGGAAGATCAAAGTAGTTATTTTAAAAAGCTGCAGTCGATGGATTTAAAAAATCCCATATTGGTTGGTTTTGGAATAAAAGATAAACAAAGTTTTGAAAATGCAAGTGCTTTTACTAATGGTGCAATAATTGGAAGTGCCTATATAAAAGCGCTTGAGGACAGCCATAATATAGATATAAGTACAAAAGAATTCTTAAATATGGTATTGGCTTAGTGGTTTTAAGGAAAACGTATTAAATTACAGGTTCAATATTTATTTATGAAGATATTAGCCTCTATTTTACTTTTTCTGCCTTTTTTTGTATCGGCTCAAAATACTTTAAAAACCAAAGTTGCCTCAAAGGGAAAGTCCAAAATAGCCACTGCCGTTGTTCCATTTGATGGGTTTAAAATTAAAGGCACTATTACAGGTTATGCTGATGGAACAACCATTGCCTTATTAAACGGTCAAACAGGCGTACCGGAAGAGTCAACAACCATCCAAAAAAATAAATTTAGTTTTAAAGGAAAGGTAGTCTCACCTGATTTTAAGATTATCTTGATAGATAAAAAACCTCCCTATATTACCTTGTTTTTAGACAATAGCGCCGTAACTATTTTAGGAGCGAAAGGTGCTTTGGAAACTGCAGTCATAACAGGTTCTGCTTCTCATGCTGATTATGAAGCTTTTAACAACACCCTTCAAAATTATCAAAATCTTTATGCAGAAAATGCGGTAAATGATAGTGCAAGTGTTGCTGCTGCCTTAAAAGCCATTGATGGATTTATACAGTCGCACCCTGCTTCTTATATTAGTCCGCTTGCCATAATTCGTTCCAATCAATTGCAGGAAGATGTTTCCAATATGGAGGCAAAATATGCCAAATTAAATTCGCTGGTACGTGCTTCGCCGATGGGTGTTTATATTGCCCAGCAAATTGTTGAATTAAAGAAGAACGCCATTGGAAGTGTATTGCCTGATTTTACGCAAGCGGATACAACAGGGCATCCTGTAAGTTTATCTTCTTTACGCGGTAAGTATGTGTTGATAGATTTTTGGGCAAGCTGGTGTCGTCCTTGCCGGCAGGAAAATCCGAATGTGGTAGCGAATTTCAATAAATTTAAAGATAAAAATTTTACGGTGTTGGGTGTATCCTTAGATAAGGCGA
>JAYTHI010000004.1:0-2178 GCA_043732685.1 Ferruginibacter sp.
CCGTTCCTTAAACTTTATTACATTAGCCAAATAGTAATCAATTTTAAAAAGTGGATTAACCCGGGTTACTACAAAATAAAAATATGCGGTTAACGCTGCAATTTTTATAGGTTGTCTCTTAAAATATATAATCAATATGTTTTTCATACTCATTCTTATTGCATCCATTATTATATTGCTTCTATTAATAACTGTAGTAAAATTAAACGCATTTATTGCCTTAATAAGTGCCACTTTATTTGTAGGCATCGCAAATGGAATGATACTAAACACTATTGTAAAATCTATCAGTACCGGTATTGGCAGCACGCTTGGCGCTACCTTATTAATTTTAGGCTTTGGGGTTTTGTTTGGCAGCATCTTGTCGCAAACGGGGGCGGCGCAAAAAATCAGCACCGGAATAATTAATTTATTTGGTGTTCAAAGAGTAAAATATGCCATGGTGCTAACCGGTTTTGTTGTTGGTATCGCAATGTTTTATAATGCCGGCTTTATAGTACTTGTACCGCTGGTATTTTCGGTTGCATTAACTACCGGTCAGCCACTTATTTATTTAGGCATTGCTTTAACCAGTGCACTTTCTGTAACGCATGGATTTTTACCCCCGCATCCCGGTCCAAGTACAATTGCAGTTTTATTTAAAGCCAATATAGGCAAAACACTTTTGTATGGCATCATTGCCGCAATACCCTGCATTACAATGGCAGGTATTATTTTTCCTGAATTTATTAAAAAAATAAAGGCTAATCCGCCAAAAGAAATGTTTAATACCAAACATTTTGAAGCAGCAGAAATGCCGGGCTTTGCAACGAGTATTTTTACTGCACTGATACCCGTTATTTTAATGGGTATTGCCACCATGAGCAGTTTTTTTTTACCCGTAAATACTGACCTTGCCAAAATTTTACAATTTGTTGGTGAACCCGGTATTGCAATGCTCATTGCATTGATCTGGGGTATTTTTATACTCGGTATTGGCCGCGGAATAAAAATGAAATTACTGATGGATACAGCCGGTCAATCTTTAAATGCCCTTACTACAATTGTTTTATTGATTGCAGCCGGAGGGGCATTTAAACAAATATTAATAGATAGCGGCACAGGAGATGCCGTGGTCAACTATTTTAAGGATGCTACAATATCGCCGCTGATTTTGGGTTGGCTCATTGCCACAGTAATAAGGATAGCCCTGGGTTCTGCTACGGTAGCCGGCTTAACTGCAGCCGGTATTGTACAACCGCTGATTGCCAGTATGCATGTTAGCCCTGAGTTGATGGTATTATCCATTGGTGCAGGTAGTTTAATGTGCTCGCATGTTAACGATACCGGATTTTGGATGTTTAAAGAATATTTTGGCTTAAGTATAAAAGATACTTTTAAAACCTGGAGTTTAATGGAAACCATTGTAGGCACAACAGGTTTGTTAGCAGTTTTATTAATTAACTTATTTGTGTAATTATTTTGTATGGATGCGGATTTTTATAATTTATTCTCCCCAACCTTTACCTTTATTACAATTATAGTTATACCGATTTTTATTTTTTAAAGAAATTATAAATTGCCAAATGGATTATTTTATAGGAATCGATATCGGTACCACTTCAACCAAGGCTGTTGCCTTTGATGCAGCCGGAAATGTATTGGCACAGCAATCTTTTTATTACTCCACCACACATCCCAAAGAAGACAGAAGCGAACAATCGCCCCAGGAAATATACAGGGCCGTATTAAGCGGACTTGAATATCTTGCCACCCGGTTACCTCAACACAACCCTGTATTGGTAAGCTTTTCGGCAGCCATGCATTCCTTGATACTGATGGATAAAAATCATGAGCCTTTAACCGATTGTATTATCTGGGCAGATAATAGGGCAGGAAAATTAGCAAGTGAACTAAAGGAAACTACAGCAGGAAAAAGTTTTTACCAACTATCCGGAGTGCCCATTCATGCCATGTCGCCCTTCTGCAAAATATGCTGGTATAAAGAAAACGAAGCCTTATTATTTGAAAAGACAGTGATGTTTATTGGCATAAAAGAATACATCTTTTACCAACTTTTTGCTACCTGCACTATTGATACCGCTATCGCTTCGGCAACGGGTATGTTAAACAGTAAAACACTGCAATGGGAAGAGGAAATCCTGAAGTTTGCAGGCATAAATAAAATGCAATTGTCTA
>JAYTHI010000005.1:0-7461 GCA_043732685.1 Ferruginibacter sp.
TGATGAGAAATTCCAAATCCGTTTCATCATCAGCCACTAATATTTTTACCATCAATGTATGCTTTTAAGTTTTTCCTTTAACAATGCAAAATCCAACGGTTTGGTTAAAAAATCATCTGCACCCAATTGTTTGGCTAAATTATAATTTTCTGTATCCCCGTATGCAGTTATCATCATTACAATTGGATGAGGTTTATTGTTTTTATGTTTGATGGTATCCAGTAGCTCCAGTCCGCTCATGCCCGGCATATTTATATCGGATAAAATCAAAACCGCTTCCTGTTCGTGGCCGTTAAGATAGGTTAAAGCATCTTCGCCGGAAAAAGCAAAAACCAAATTCATTTCTCCACTTTTAATTTCTTTTCTAAATTTTTGTTCAAATAAAAATTGAACATCGCGCTCGTCGTCAACTACTAAAATTTTCATTGGATGTATTTGGGTTTTATATTGGTAAAGTAATAATAAATTCAGTGCCTGAACCTTCATTTGTTTCCACTTTTATTTCCCCGCCATGTGCCTTTACAATATCATAGCTCATGCTTAACCCTAATCCGGTTCCCTGTCCGGTTGGTTTTGTAGTAAAGAATGGCTGAAAAATTTTAGCTACTATTTTTTGAGGGATGCCATTGCCATTATCCTTAACTATAATTAAAATTTTATCCCCGGATTTTTTTGTGCTTACTAAAACAGTAGGTTGGTATCCATCGCCTATGCCTGATTTTTTCTTTTCATCTACCACATAAAAAGCGTTGGTAATTAAATTCAAAATAACCCTGCCAATATCCTGTGGAATGATATTTATGTTTCCTATCGTTTCATCAAAATCCGTTTTCAATGTTGCATTAAACGTTTTGTCTTTTGCACGCAATCCATGGTAGGCCAACCGCAAATATTCATCTGCCAGTTTATTTATATCAGTTGGCTCTTTTGCTGCATTGCTACTGTTGCGGCTGTGCTGTAACATTCCTTTTACTATAGCATCGGCTCTTTTTCCATGGTGGTTGATTTTTTCTTCGTTGCCAATTACATCTTCAATAATTTCTTTTGCCTCATCATAATTTCCTTTTTGCATTTCATCCTTCATTTCCACAAGTAATTCTTTATTTACTTCACTAAAATTATTGACAAAATTTAACGGGTTTTGAATTTCGTGCGCAATACCTGCTGTTAGCTCGCCAAGGCTGGCCATTTTTTCGGATTGTATCAATTGGCTTTGGGCTGCTTTAAGTTGGACTAAAGTATTTTCAATTTCCTGCTTTTGATTTTGTAAAATAATATTGGCTTTATGCTTTTGGCGGTTATTCCGGTAAAATACAAAAGCCAGTATTGCCAGCAATCCAAGCCCGGCGAATAAGATAGTTGTCCTTATATTATTTTTATAGGCAATATTTTCCTTTTCTACTTTTTCTAACCGCAGCTGCTCGTCAAAATTTATATTTTGAAATTGGGTGAGTTTTTCTGTTTTGTCGGTATTTAAACTATCGCCTAATTTTTTTGAAATGGCCAGGTAGGCAAATGCACTATCTGTATTTCCCTGCATTTTATACGCATTGGAAATTAGTTGTGAAGACGCTACTATTCTACCTTTTGATTTTAAATTTGTAGCAGTATACCAGGCTGCTTTTGCATAGTACATCATGGAATCAGGCTGCTGCCTGCTTTCATATATTTCGGCAAGAGAAATATTTACAGCAGCTTCACTTGCTACATTGCGTTGATCTTTACTTAGCCTTAAGGCTTCATGGTAATATTTAACGGCACTATCCAATTGCTTACGCTTAAAATAAATTGTGCCTATATTGTTTAAAATATTACTCAGATAAGCCTTGTATCCGGTAATGCTGGCATTTTCTACAGCTTTTATTGAATAAAGTAGGGCTGAGTCTAATTTATTCATATCTAAATAAATTGAACCAATGTTCATATTGCTATTTACTAATCCCGATTTGTTTTTAATTAAATCCCATATCTGAATCTCTTCCTTAAAGTATGCTATGGCTTTTTCGTTATTTCCAGCTCTGCTGTATATATTACCCATTTGATGAAATACATTACCATAAATACTTAATCGATATTCATGGGGAGTAGCTGCAAATACACTATCCTTCACGATGTATAAATTTTTTTCATTCGTTTCATCCTGTACCTTTATCATTGCCTCATTAGCCAGTTCAAAAGCCAAAGAAAGGTTTCCCTGATGCGCTAAATTATAAGCCTTGCCCAGTAATAAATTTGCTACCCATAACGGCTGTTTTATTTTTTTTGCTATTGCAATTGATGGCTCTGCAAAAAACAAAGAGCTATCTGCATTACTTTCCCTATAATAATCTGACAAATCACTTAAGGTGGTCATTTTTAAGGTATCATTAGTTGTTTGGCTAACTATCAGTTTTAAGCTATCGGCATATTTGTTTGTATTATTTGTTTGCGAATAGACAACAGTACTAATAAAACACAGCAGCAATATTTGTATTGTTTTTTTCATAATTATTTTAACGGGTTGGTAATTGCATGCTGCATGTAGAACAAGACTGTTCGGTAGTTTAGCCATCTCCTGTAAATATTTTTATTTTCAATTTTATTTTTGGTTAACAAAGTTTTTCCTTTTCTAAGCTTTTCAATAAAACACTAAATCAAATGCTACAATTCATTATTGACTAATTTTTTTAGGTAGGATTGCTTGACATGCTCTTTATTTTCTTTACAAAAATTAGTGAAGTAACGGTGGTTTTGTAAAAATAAAACCTGCATTAGATTAAATTGAGTTGCAGAAAGGTGGGGATTAAAGGCTTGTAGTTCTTTAAATAATTTATTTGCAATGGTAACAGCGTTGGCAGTTCCCAAATATTCGAGGTCTGCATCTGCAACTATTTGTTCTAATTTATTGGTGGGCGATTGAGGAATTTTAGTTGCCCGTATCATACCGCATATTATTTTTATTGCGGCTGCTGTATAACCAAAATCCGGCAAAAATTGCGCTGCCAAATTACATCCTGCCTCTTCATGCCCTTCATAAATTGTTATAAACCCTGTATCGTGCCACAATGCAGCAGCCTGCACCATTTCAATTTCTGCTGCCGAACAATGTTCATGTTGCGCAATTTCAGTGGCTTTAGCTAAAACATATAAAGAATGTTCAGCATTGTGGTAATAGTAAGATTCATTGAGTTTACTATTTAATAAGCTCACTACAAAATCTATCATCTTCAAGTTATTTTGCATGTGCTTTGGCTTTTAATATTCCTCCTGTAGCTTCTTTTATGCTGTTAACATAAATAAATGCCGTTGGGTCGATGTTTAAAATACCATCTTCAATTTGTTTTATTTCTAAGCGGGTTACGATGGTAACAATAATTTCGCAGTCGGTTCTAATCTCAAAACTTCCCGGCAAGTAACCCCTTTCTCCTTTGTAAACAGTAATGCCTTTGCCCATCTCATTTACTAAAAAACTTTTTATATCTTCCTGCTGTGCCGAAATAATATTCATTGCAGTAAATTCTTCAATACCATCCACTACATAATTGGTAGCCCTTGTTGCAGTAAAAAAAGTAATTATAGAGTACATGGCGGTTTCTATACCAAACTCAAATGCAGCTACAATAAAAATAATTGTATTAAAAAGCATTATTATTTCGCTGTTGGAAAAACCTGTTTTTCTACCGGTAAAAACCGCGATAACCTCCGCGCCATCAATTACACCACCACCTCTTATAACAAGCCCTACACCCGTGCCCATTAAAATACCACCAAAAATTGCGATGAGTAATTTATCGTGTGTAATGGGGTTTATGTAAACAAAAAGTAAACCGATGGAGAGTAGTAATACTGCAATTGTTGTTTGTACCGCGAATGTTTTTCCGATGCGTTTATAACCGAGATAGACAAAGGATGCATTTAGAATGATGACTAAAAAACTGATATTGATGTGAAATATTTCGTGCAGTAGTATAGAGATTCCCGTAATACCACCATCCAAAAAGCGGTTAGGAATCATAAATCCTTTCATTGCCAATACAGCCAGGGAAGTTCCAAATAAAATAAGTAATAAATTTTTAGGATTAAACACCTTTTGCCATTCTACAGTATCAGTTTTGTTTTTTTTTGCCATTAGACCTGTAACTTAAACTAATTTTAACACACATTATATCTTTTCTGTAATTACTAAAGATTGATCTTATGCTGTGCGGCAAAGCTTAAAAGGTATTGTAACATTCTTGAACGGGTTGGTTTTATAACGTTTTAGGTTATTTAAAAATACCTAAACATTGCCTGTTAAATACATCTAGTATTTTCGAGCGTGTTTGTTTTGCTAATCCTTTGCAATTTTATTGATGAAATCTATTGGTTTAGCGTAATTCAAGAATCACGCCTGCAAAAGTTTACCAAATATTTGAAAGAACGTTCTCGCTACGTATGCAAGTTATGGAGAAGGGCTGATTGGCGCTATCCTTTAATTTTCATTGTCTTAATTACAACAATTTCATTTTGAAAAAATTTAACGCCGAAAAGTTTGAATTAATCAAATCAGTTTTTATATTTATAGAATATTCATCGATGTAGAAAAAATGCCATTTCTTTCTTAAAAACTCCTTTCATTTTTTATTTATTTATTGATTATTAATTTACCGGTGGGTACAAAATA
This sequence comes from Ferruginibacter sp., assembly GCA_043732685.1. Classification (GTDB taxonomy): domain Bacteria; phylum Bacteroidota; class Bacteroidia; order Chitinophagales; family Chitinophagaceae; genus Ferruginibacter. Next base: position 4,643 of record JAYTHI010000005.1, read on the forward strand.
ATCTAATATCCGTTACTACCAAAATAGTAGCTAAACCGAATATTGTTTCAACTTTTTAAATAAATAATTGTGTCAAAAGATCTTCAATTCAATGAGGTGGAGGCTTTATTGAAACTATCCCATGGCGATGAAGTTTCATTTAAAGCTATTTATAATAAATATAGTCCGGTTTTATATCTACGATTAATAAGGATGCTCAAATCAAATTTTTTAGCTGAAGATATATTGCAGGATGTATTCATAACTGTTTGGAATAACCGGAAAAAAATTGATAAAAGTAAATGTTTTCAAGGTTATATATCCAGTATTGCAGTGCACAAATGTTACGATCATTTTCGAAAAATTGCAAGAACCCATAAACTATATTCAAAATTGCAAATTGATGAAAATCAGCCTGCAAGCAATGATCAGCTACTAATAAATAAAGAAGAATCTATTGTATTATTTCAAACAATAGCCTTGTTACCTCCTAAACGAAAACTTATATTCAACCTCTGCAAAGTTGATGGAAAAAGTTATGAGGAAGTTAGCAATCAATTGGGTATTTCAATATCAACTATAAGCGACCATATCGTTAAAGCAAATAGCTTCATACGCTTCAAGCTGTTTCCGTCCATTGCCTGATTTCTCCGATAGGCCAATATTACTAATGATAATTAATTTCTGCAGCAGGTACTTCATTTTTGGAGCAGAGTAAATTAATGATTTAATCGTATTATTTTCAACAAGTGAATTTTTAATAATTGTCTTTGCATTAGCATAAAATCTACATATCAAATTTTCAAATAGCCTGTTGGCTTTCACTATACAACCATGCCTGCTCTATTTTTAAAATATAGCGTTTAATAGTTTTCCCTGTCTTGCAAAAACTAATCTATATATTCCAATAATATAACTGCAAATAATTTTTTACATTAAACTATTTTAAGCCGGTATAAAGTGGTGATTATTTGCCTTTTAATAATAAAAATTTCTATCAACGTAATTTTAACTCAATTGAGTTATTTAATTTAGGTCTTAAAATTTTTTATTTAATTCTGGAAAACGAACAAAAAATAGAAGAACTGTTCAGGCTATATCTGAATGACCATTGCTCAACAGCGGACGTGCAATTATTAATGCATTATTTCAATTTGAGCGAGTACGAATCCGTATTAAAAATAGCTATGCAATCAGCAGTAGAAAACACACCGGATGCTACTGCTGAAGCAATGGAAGAAGCGAAAAAAATAACAGCGAACCTATTTATGGATATATTGAAAAAGAAAAAATAATTCCCCCGGCGATATTTTGAAATATAATTGTTAAGGTATTTTATTACTCCATTTTTTTTCTGTTAGAATCCGCTCTTTTTATTATTTTTTATAACCTTAAAACAATACTGTTTGGAGCAGAGGATAATTTTTATTTGCGCGTATTAGTGTATTAAGGATGTTATATGCCATGGAGCGATAGGTATATATTTATTAAAATATTTATTGAAAGCGTATGATTGATCAGGCCCTTTCCCTTCTTCGTGATGAGCTTCAAAACTTTATCACCTCCTCCAATGCGAGTGCAGATGTAATTATAGATAATATAGGAATGCTTGAAACCTCCGGTAGCGATACTTTAAATAAGCATATCATAATTACACTTGTAAATGTTGAAGAAGAAAGTTCTCTCAAAAATATTTCACCTTTAAAAAAAGGAATATCGGGCGCAGCTTTTTATGAAAATCCACCTATTTTTCTAAACCTATATGTACTTATTACTTGCAATTATAGTGGCAGCGATTATATTCTTGCGCTAAGGCGTTTGTCGGCGGTGATTCGATTTTTTCAAAGTAAAAATTCATTCTCTACCAGAAATTCAATAAATACAATACCCCCCCTGGCTGATGCAGCTGACCTGAAATTTACAATGGAATTATATACGCTAACTTTTGAGCAGATAAATCATTTATGGGGCTCGTTGGGAGGAAGACAAGTGCCTTTTGTAATGTATAAGCTTAGGGTAGTAGCAATTACAGAACGTGCTGTAGTACGCAATGTGCCAATTGTCGAGGCAATAGAAACTAACCTGTTTAAAATTCAAAATTATTAAAAAATGGTACTGCTGTTTAAAACATTATTTGAAGTAAAAGTATTGCATGAATACTATTTTACCAATACCATTGGCAGCACTATATTTTCTATTAATGATCAACAGGACAGGTTACAATTTTTAAAAGAGGAATACAATTCGGAACGGGCATCGATAAATGACATACTGCAATTTAGCTTTCCTGAAACGGATAAAGAAACGTATAAAAATTATCATTTAAAATTAGTTGCTACTTATTCAGGTTTTAAAATAGGAATAAGGGTAACTCAAAAAAAACTATCAGATGGTTCATTGGTTTACGAGCCATTAGTAAAATTTCCGGCTATGTTTACTATCAACGTACTCCTTTTAAAAAATAATAATGCTATCGATCTGATTACCAATAAAAGGATATCTACTGCTGTACCGGCATCCTATGTTTTTTGTAATAACACTATACTTAGTAATCCTCAATTTCCTTTTATATCCAGTAGTATTTCTACTGTTCGCGGAGGATATGATTATGAACAGGGAGAGCTGGTGGATTTTGGATCTGGAAATCTTGCAGGCTATTATAAGGATGAATTTGGCAGCCATTGGAATTCTTTTGAAGGATCAAGTTTTGCAAATGAGGGAGACCGTTTGTTATTGCCGCTTAAATTTCAATATTCCTTTCCGGAGGGAACCAATATTACACAGGCTACCTTTAATTTGAACAATAGATCCGGCGATACCATTTGGTCATTTCAAACTAA
>JAYTHI010000006.1:0-7458 GCA_043732685.1 Ferruginibacter sp.
GTTGGCCAGGTTATAGTACTGGAACCAAAATAGTTTACCCAGGATCCGGCAAAAAAAACATTATCCTTAACGGTTAATGCATTAATGGTTTTCTCATAATAAGTAGGTGCAATTTTATCATCAGCATCAATAAAAGCAAGGTATTCGCCTTTTGCTATTTCGGCACCGAAATTACGGGTATATGCAAGTCCCTCATTTGTGCGGTTAACGATTTTAATGTTATCATAAGTATTTAAAGTGGCTAATTTATTTATGCTGTCCGCCTCCGTACTTCCATCATTGATGACAATAATTTCTATTTTTTTATAGGTGGATTTAAAAATGGATTTTAAGCAATCGTCTATGTAATTGCCCATATTAAAATAGGGAATAACAATTGATAATAAACCGGGAATGAAAGATGATGTTGACAATGCACATATCTTTTGCTGGTGCAAAAAAGGAAAGTTATTATTGGTTTTAATATTTAATCTTAGCTCTTCTAAAAATTTATTTTTGTCATTTTCAATTATAGAAAAAGCATATAAATTTTTTATACTTTCTTTGGCATTATTTCCAATTGCAGAAATCTCATCGGGCCTTAGTCCTAATATTAAATGTAATTTATCTATAAAAGTAGCAGGATCATCATGATCAAATAAAAAGCCGGAAACACCATCCTTTATCATTTCTTGCTGTCCTCCCTGTTTGCTGGCCAACACTATTTTTCCAATACCCATAGCTTCCATTACCACGTAAGGCATATTATCAACAATGCTTGGAACAATTATTACCTGTGCATTTTTTATTTGCGCTTCAATTTGCTCAGGTTGTATTTTTCCATGCAATTGCAATAGGTTATTTTTAATGTAGTTATCATATTTTTCTTTAACCAATTGCCCCATGGTTTTCATTTCAGGATGATATACAATATCTGTTCCACCAATTATATGTAAGGGGTATTTAAATCCTTTATCCCATAAAGTTTTAAAATATTCCAATAATTTAAAACTTCCCTTTTGGGGTGATAGCTTACCATAATAAATGATTTTATTAGGCTCGTAATCTGTATAAGCAGCTCCTGATATTTGATAGGGATTTGCAATAATCCGGATTTTTTTATTTTGAAGCGAAATATGTTTTTCAATTTCTGTTACTAAAAATTTAGTGGGAGAAATTAAGGCATCCGCAGCCACAATTGCTTGCTTTTCCATTTCGCAGGTCCAAAAATCGGGGAAGCGATACGTAGGTACTTTATTGTATTCCAGGTAAATAAAGGCAGGGGAATGTAAGGTAATTACTATAGGAATATTTGCTAAATATGGATATCCTAAATGTTTAAACTGCGTAAGGTAGTATGCGATACCTAAATAATCCTGTGCCTCAATATAATGTGGTTTACCTTCCGCTTCAATAATTCGTTTTACAATAGTCGCAAAGGCGTAACTTAAACGCGCGGCATAACCTAAAAATTTATTTAAATTGTCAGGATTACTGTTAAATTGAATCAATCTTAAATTTGTAGATACCTCCTTAATTTCAATATCTACCACCTTATCATTTTGTGTAAGTACAGTTACTTCATAGCCTGCTTCAACAAGCATCCTGGCTGTAAAATAGCAGTAGGTGCTAATACCACCTCCATGCATGGGTGGATATTCTGTAGTAAGTAACCAATACTTCAAACTTTATATTTTTTTACATTGTCATTAAATAAAGAACGAAAGGTTCTTTTGCCCATTAAAACTTTTAAAAGATGCCCGGCTTTCTTAAACCACAACGGTAATATTTCGTATTCTCTATCATAATATGCTTGTAATTCAGTAGCACTATTTGATAGTCTTAATATTTTATTGTGGTCTTTAAAATTCTCCAGCTCATTGAGAAGGTTTAAATTATTTCTTTTTATTTTGATGTTACTTTCTGATAGATATGATACACCTTCTAAAGTATCATATAATGCAGGATAATTCTTTTTAAACTTGCCCTCAAGATGCTGTAGATCTATCAACAATTGGGCTGTATTAAATTGAATAGCAGGATAACAAAAAAGTTTTTTACCAATTTCAAAGGCCATTATCATATCCTGATATGCCAACAGTAATTCGGAGGTACTTTTAAACAACTTATAGGAATAAGTATTTGTAACAATGGAATTTGATATAGTTGACCCCGGCACAGAAAGTAAATTAACGGATAAGTTATCTATGCCCTGGCTTAATGCAGCCTTTTTTAGGTTTGTACTTATTTCATTAAAAATTGCACTTTCCTCACAAATAATATTTACTGTTTTTTGTGTACAGCCATAGGCTGGAATAAAAAAAAATGCTGCAATGGATTGTATACAAAATTTAGGAAGTAAGTGTTTTGATTCGATGGTTATAGAAAATTTACAGGTATGGTTTTCACTAAAAAATAGGTAGGTTTCATTTAATTTTTCAGGTGAATAACAATCGATTAAAATCGATAATTCAAAACTATTGGTAATATCATTAGTTTTTAAAACTTTAAAATCATCATAATTTTCCGATATTAAATAAACAGTATTCAGCATTTTAAATTGAATTTATCTTATACCCCTCAGCAGTTATTATCCAGCTTAACAGGCGTTCCCAACAATGTGTATTTGTGGCTTCAAATTCATCCGTTACATTCCCCTTTTCCAACATTTCTCTTATCATTAATGGCTCGTTTTTTGAAAAAAAATTTATCACCGGTTTCATGCGAAACCAAAACATTGTACCGGCAATATAATTAAAGCTCTTGGGATAAATATCGAATTCTTCCTGAAGCTTTGGAAGTAAATTTTTGTTATTACTTATAAATGTTTGAGCATCAATATTGTACTCATTTTTTAAATTTCCTACTGCTGTAATTATACCTGTTTCAGGCGAGCTAATAAATTTGTTTATAGCTTTTTTACTAAAATTATGGTCTGCAATTTTTAGCAGATTCTCTGCCCAATGGGCATTATTGGTTTTGTAAAAACTTTTTTTATCATGAACAAATAAGCCAAATTCGGTTGGTTTATTTAATTTTAGATAGGCATCAAGTAACACCATTTTACCACCAATATCCTTTCCTTTGTTGGATGATTTTCTGTAAATAATTGTTTTTAAATTGGAGGATTCTTTTAAAGGAGCTTGGTAGGTTCTATAAGATTCACTGTCCACAAATTCATTATTATAAATACTATCCTCAACGATATTATAGTAGAGATGGAAAGGACCGGCACTATTTTTTGAAAAAAAATTAAGCCAATAATCATGGTTGCCATAATAATTGTGAAAAAATAGGGAATAAACAGCGTTCATGAATGATTAATTTATGCGGCTATTTTTATTTTGAAATAGGGCAAATTATTAAATACCTTTTAGAGGTTTATGGTAAATTTAAAATTGCCTTTATATGTTTAGCGGCAGAAGCCTGGGTAAAATAATAATTGATATAATCTGTCTCTAACTGGCTAATTTGTTTTAATAGAATTTCATCATCATAAAGTTTTATTATTTCATTGGCAAATTCTTCGGGTTGATTTTTTGGCTGTACAAACTTTGAAGTATCACCGGGCATTCCTTCAATTCCAAAACTTGTAGTAACAATAGGTAATCCATTATACATCGCCTCAACTGTTTTTCCTTTTACGCCGGCACCATACCTTAATGGTATCACTGCGATTCTTGCTTTTGAATAAATGCTGTACAGTTCCTGTTCTGATACGAATCCTTTTATATCTATAGTTTCGCTTTGCAATTGCAATATATTTTCCGGCGGATGCGATCCTACAATTTCCAACTTTATAGTTGGAAATTTAATACAAACCAATGGCCAAACCTCTTTACAGAACCATTCAACGGCATCAAGATTAGGCGTATGAGCAAACCCTCCTACAAAAAGTATAGACTTTCTTTCACTAAAATTGGTTATATTTTTGGCAGGTGTTTTAAAAAAATAAGGTAAAATAGTTTCGACTTTATAGGAAGGGTTTAATGCGCGAATAATTTGATTTTCTTTATCGCTGGGCGTTAAAATAATAGTTGATTTTTCAAAAAGATACAACTCCGTTTTTTTCCATGCTGCGGCCGATGCCAATAATTTTATATCTTTTTGTAATTCATATTGAGATTCTTCTCTTATAAAATGAATATCATGTCCATAATATAATATTTGGGCATGGGTATTTTCTTTTAAAAAATCGATATATTTTATAGAAATATGGGGTCTGTTTATAAAAATAAAATCAATGTACTTGCTGTTGTCTACTATCCATTGTTTCCAATTATCACTATACCAACTGCCATATAAAACTTCGATTCCCATTTGTTGAAGAATAGTGGTATAAGGTTCGTGCTTAAAAAAGTTATCACCAATAAATTTAATATTCAAGTTTAAAGAAACAAAAAGTTCCAGGTATTGAAATATTGTTTTTGAACCTGCATCCTTATCAAAATGCGGTACATAATGATCAATTACCAAAATAGTTTTTTTGTTGATAGTTTTATCTCTTGCATTAAAAACATCGACGGCATTTGGTAGGTAAGCTGCTTGTAAAATATCTTTCCATTTTTCCTTAAATTTAGTGTTGTTGATTTTTTGATAGCTTTTTATTGAAGGCGCATCTTCATCAATTGTAGTACCATGTGAATATCCTTCAAAATGTATCACTTCACATAAAGGTTGGTACATCACTTTGTACCCCATGCTTCTTAATGTAAAGGCAAGGTCAGAATCTTCGCAGTATGCGGGACTGTAACGTTCATCAAAACCTCCGGCTTTTTCCCAAACCTGCTTTTTTATTAAAATACAGGCGCCGGAAATATAATCTACTTCCTTTACATAATTAAATTCGGGAGCTTCCGGGTTTTGTTTGTGTCCATAATTCCATCCTGATGCATCTTGCCATATTATGCCACCCGCTTCTTGTAATTGACCATCCGGGTAAATAAACTTAGCGCCCACCATGCCAATGGATTCGTCACGCTCAATAAGGTTTACCAAAGGTGACAGCCAATTTGGATTAACTGTGGTATCATTATTTAAAAACAAAATATACTTCCCTTTGGCAAATTTTGCAGCATTGTTACAATTTTTTAAAAAACCAAGGTTCTTCTCTGTACGAATATGTACAATATTTTTTATAACGGTTTCGCAATCTTTAGTTGTATCAGTTGAACAATCATCTGCAATAATAACTTCAAATGCAACGCCTTGCGTATTTTTAATAATGCTGCTAATGCATTGATAATTTATTTGCCAGGCGTTGTAGGCAGGTATTATTATTGAAACGGCAGGGTGCTCATAAACCGGCAATGTAATTGGTATTAAACTATTATTTACCGCTGTATTAGTTTCCGTGTAATTGATTATTATTCTTTGCCTGTCAATGCTCTCAAAGGTTTTTACCTTCGTCTTAAAGGGTACTTTATTATAAATTATTTTAAGATTTTTATATAGTTTGGAATGCTCCGGTAAATATTTACCTTTAAGTATATAATATTTATTTAGCAGCTTCCAGCCATCAGAGCCATAAATTTCAGCCAGTCTTTCTTTTGTGGCATTTACCTCCTGAAATAATTGATGCACCTTCTGGTTTACTTCCTCCAACAAAAACTCCTTATCTTCTATCTTTTGCTGTAGATCTTCATTTTTTTCTAAAAGAATTTTTTTGCTGACCTTTAACCCTTCAATTATTCCATTAAGCTGTTGAATGTTATTATCCCTTTCTCTGATTATGGAAATCTTTTTTTCTAATTCCAGACGTTTTTCTTGTAACTCCTGCTGTTTTTCTTCAAACTCCTGCTGTTTTTCCTTCTTCTCCCGCTGTTTTTCTTCTGACTCCCGCTGGCTTTCTTCCAATTCCCTTTGGTTTCTAGCTGCTACTTCAATGATAGATTTAGCTTGACCCAATATGATGTCTGATTGTAAATCTATTTTTACCTTAGCCTCCTCAATAGTTTTATTAAGGTTATTTCCCCATTTCCCTAATGATTCAATTTCACTATTCATCGCAACAACACGATCCATTATATTTAAATAATCTTTATCTACGGTGGGTATTATTGAAGAGAAGCTGTTAATTAGCGTTGTTAGCGGAGCATCACCTGCAATTGCAATAAGGTATTTTCTTGAAATTATTTTATCCGCTGCTTCATCCTGCCAATTAAAAATGCGGATATTATCTTCCTTTTCAGATGCTGTATTGCTAATAATACTTGTTATTTGATAGCCCTGATCAAAAATTTCGGTGTGTGTAAAATATTGTTTTAAAAATTCAATAAATTCTAATCTGTAAAACTCATGTAAATGAAATTTATTTATATGATTGTACCTGTCTGTGTAATTTTGTTTATCAGGTGTAGAAATAATTAAAATACCTCCTGGTCGGAGTACGCGTTTTATTTCTTTCAAAAAAGTTTGTTGCAAAGCAATGTCAAGATGCTCAATGGTTTCGTAAGAAACTACAACATCAAACAAGTTATCGTTGACCGGAATTGAACCGGCGTTACCACAAATAAAGTTTAGGTTAAGGTGTTTGGAACCATAGGTTTCGGTTGCCCATTTAATAGATTCAGGGTCTATATCAATACCCGTAACAGTTTTGGCATTCTTGGCTAGAATTGAACTGCCATATCCTTCACCGCAGGCGATATCCAATATATTTTTATCTTTTACAAGTGCTGCCGCAGAAAAATACCTATGTAAATGTTCGTACCCAATTTCATCGTTTAACAGTGTTGCTGAAGGGATAAATCTTTCTCCAGTAAATTCCATATTAATTATTTTAGTTGCCGTTACCTCCTGAAAATTTTTAAAATAAAATCTTAAAAAATTAAAAATTTTGAATTTTTAAACCTAAGTCCTACTTTAAATTTATTTCTAATAATTTGAAAACTTTACTGAACTGAGAAGTTTGGCATCTGTAATACTTAAAATCATTTTTTATTCACCTAACCAAGACTTAAGACAAAAAAATTATAGTATAATTATAGTAATTAAAAATTTTATTTACTTTTTCTCATTAATTTTTGCCTCATCATACCAATAAAACTTCTTTGTTCATAAGTTCTTTTATACCACTCTATATTATTTTGAAGTTTGCTTAGTTCGCCTAATAATTTATTTATTAATTGACGGTTTCCTTCTACCAAATGTTGGGTATTATCCAATTCTTCTTTAAGGAGTTTTATTTTGTTGTCTTTCCCAAAAATCTCCTTTCTTAAAATTGCCATATCTCTTTCCAGATACTGCTTAATCTGGAAAAGCTCGTCTAATATTTCGCTTCTTACTAACGTACTATTTTCATCTTGTTCCATGGTACTTGGTTTAGGTTAATAGGAGGTGGTTCATGTTGACTATATAAGGCTTTTTGGTAAAGCATTTTATAACTCTTATGGGTATCAATTAAATTAAAAGATGTTTCACAATGAAATCCGGAATGCTCACCCATAACGGAAAGCATACTATAATTATTATAAAAAT
>JAYTHI010000007.1:0-7456 GCA_043732685.1 Ferruginibacter sp.
AAAATGAAGATGCTTTGACCGTTCTTTTTCTTCTTTAAAATACTTAGCAACTGTAATTGTTCTTCTACTAATCAATTATTAAAACTCAAGAAGCTTTGACTATTCTTTTTCTTCTTAAAAATACTTCGCAACTGTACTATATTTAAAGGCATTTGCATAAAAAAAGCCACCTTAAAAGATGGCTTGTTATAAATAAAATAATTACTTATCTCTTTGGTTCCAGCAATTTAAAAAATTGATCAAGTGCCGGTAAAATAACGATCCTTGTTCTGCGGTTTGCAGCACGACCTTCAGCAGTTGCATTGTCTGCTACCGGTGAATATTCGCTGCGACCGGCTGCGGTTATATGGGCAGGGTTAAGACCGTATTGGTTTTGCAATATACGTACCACTGCGGTTGCTCTTTTAACACTAAGGTCCCAATTGTCCATAACACCATTGCTACCTTTTAATACTACATTATCTGTATGGCCTTCCACCATAAATTCAATGGTAGGCTGATTTTTTAAAACCATCGCAACCTTACCTAAAACGGTACCTGCTTTTTCACTTACCTCATAACTGCCACTTTTAAATAAAAGTTTATCACTGATATCGATGTATACAACACCCTTGTCAACCTTAATATTAATGTCTTTGTCATCCATATTACCAATGGCACCTTTTAGATTGGTAACCAGTGCAAGATTCAGACTGTCCTTACGGTTAATGGCCGACTGAAGATCTTGAATATAAGCGTCTTTTGACCCAATATTATCCAAAGATTTTTTAATACTTTCTGCTTGTGAACCACTAATTACAGATAGGTTCTCCAACTGTTTTAAGGCAGTATTGTTATTTTCTTTTAGGTAATCTATTTGTTTTTTTAAATTGGCAATATCATTTTCCAAAAGTGCTTTACTTTGGGCGTCACTTGCTGTTAAGGTTGTACAGGCTTTGAGGTCATCCTGTAATTTTGAATAGTCAGTTTGTAACTGGCTATACTTCATTTGTTCTCCCTTTAGTACTTTTTTACTAACACATGATCCGAGGAGCAGTGTACAGGCTGTGGCTAACATAATTACGTAGTTACGTTTCATAATTTCGAATTTTATTTTAGCGAAGGTATTTGTTTAACGAATTGGTAAAATTAAATGTCCATTTAATTTTGTTAAATTTCAATAATAATTTTAATTAAATGCCATTATGTTAGCGAATTTTTATACACCCATCGGGTGATTTTTAATGTTAACAATTCAGCCTTTAAGTTCAATCATTTATTTATTTGTAATTACCCCAACTTCATTCTACCTAAAAATCCGGAAGATTTTAAATGTAAATATTGCTAACAATTATAAAATTTATTTATTGATTTATTTTAAAGATATTTTATAATACCGTATTTTTTAAAATAAAATCATTCAATAAATTGCAGGTCACTAAGCATACTTCTTAATAAAAATCTATGTATAAACTAAGGTAGTCAGGTAGAAATAATGCAACTGCTGTTGTCTTAAACAACTTTTATTTTTTAAAATATAATATCTTTAGGGATATATAAATAGCTGTATGAAAAGAATTTTATTTGTATGCTTACTCTTATTTATTGGAGCGAACCCTTCAACGGCTCAAAATATTACTGCCGCTGCAACTGCATTTGTTAAACTACTTACTGTGCAGCAACAGCTTAAAACGCAATACCAATTTGATACTTCCGAACGATTTCGATTTAATTATATTCCGATGGAGGATAGAAAAGGTATTTCAATAAATGAACTTTCTCCAATACAAAAAACGGCTTTATTAAACTTGCTGAAAACGTGTATAACGGAGCAAACAGTGGATAAAATTACCGCCATCATGCAGCTTGATATGGTGTTGAAAGCGTTGGAAAACCGCAAAGCGGATGATCATTATCGCGACACCGGCAAATATTTCGTTACTATTTTGGTGTGCCAAATAATCGTACTATTTGGGGCTGGCGCTTTGAGGGGCATCACGTATCTTTTAATTTTAGTATAAAAAATAATGAACTGGTTGCAGGTACACCGGGATTTTTAGGGTGTAATCCGGGTATTGTGCAAGCCGGGCCACAAAAGGATAAAGCCGTACTAAAGCAAGAAACATCCATGGGTTTTGCACTGCTGCATGCTTTAAATGTTACTGAATTTAAACAGGCATTAATTGATTCCATTGCCCCCAACGAAATTATTACTAAAGCCAACCGGCAGGCAATAATTGATCATCCGGCAGGGGTTAAATTCAACCAGCTTATTCCGGAACACCAGCAAATGTTATTGCAATTGGTACAACTTTACCTGCATCGTTACAGCAAGCCTTTTGCAGCAATCATGTATAAAGAAATAAAAGATTCTGGACTGGACAATTTATGGTTTACCTGGGCAGGTTATACTGAATCAATTATTGGCAGGCCTTATTATTATCGCATTCAGGGCCCCACAATAATTATTGAATACGATAATTCGCAAAATAACGCCAACCATATCCATACGGTAATCCGCGACCTTAAAAATGATTTTGGTGGCGATTTATTATTGGAACATTATAAAAATGACCATCAAAAACAACGCTGAAATATTATTTACTTTTTGAAAAATACCTGCTAAAGTTTTTATGCACCTTCTTAATTTATTAAAAGGATAATTATTTCGTAATGCCCTGCCATAAAATCCTTATTTCTTAATCTTTTTTACTGCCTCTTTACTATTGTTAAAGGTATAAATTCAGCGCGTTGGAGTTGCCTGAAATGTTTGGATAGAAGGTGCTGCTTAGCACAAATGGTTGTTAACTTAATGGTATCAGGCTTTTGGATAGTCTACTTTGATTTTTATTATTTATATTTAAATAATATTTTAAACCGTATAAATTTACTTGCGAAAAAAGGTGTTTTCAACCTGACAAAAGCTGTTTCATAATTGCTTTTTTTCCCTTTGCTAAATGAATTAATTTTTTTTCCCTTTTAAAATAATCAATATGATCCTCCCAATTGATGAAATTAAACTTATTGGCCTTTCTCTTAAAACAAAAACTACCAATTTAAACGGTCAGTCGCATATTGATTGTAAAGCGCTTTGGCATCAATTTGAAGATGCTAAATATGCTGAAATAATTCCTGATAAAATTGGTACGGAAATTTATGGCGTATACTTTGGTTACGAAGGTGATCATACAAAACCTTTCCGTTATTTTATTGGATGCAAAGTGCATAGTTATGCAGCAAATTGTACCCATTTGCAAACCCTTACCATCCCTGCGGGAAACTACCATAAAATTGTTGTAAAAGGGAAAATGCCGGATTGTATGATTGAAGCCTGGAAAAATATTTGGGCAGCTAAAATTCCACGTAGTTATCAGGTAGATTTTGAAGTGTATGATGAACGAAGCAAAGATTGGAATAATGCTGAAGTAGCTATTTACCTGTCTGTTAAATAAAATTTTTGAAATTAAAGGGAGAATTATCTGAAAAGCTTAGCGGATTATTTTTTTAATAGACATAGTTATAAAAGCAAGGGATAATAATTATGCAAACTGCTAACCATCATCCCTTTTTAATTTTGGTTTACTTAATTTTAGTTGCCAAAAATTCCAATAATTTTTGGTCCGACATTTTATTGCTTGTTGACTCTTCTGCTATGGTATTTTTAAATTGTGGAGTATCCGCCAAATGGTGGATAAATCGTTCCTGAACCTGCCCTGTTCCGGTTACAAAAACATGGGTGGCATTTTGCATATGGGTCATTATTTCCTTAAAATATTTTGCCTGCAGCGTTCTTTCCGCATGATGCTCGTTTTTTTCACTGGTATTTGCCTCCGCCAATTCTCCGGTAACATGCGCTAATATTACCAAACCTCCTTCTGTTACACCGTCTTTACCTACAATAGTTGCATGTTTATTATCCATCCAAATGCCAAATTGTTTTTGATTACTCATACTGCTTATTTTTATTTAATTAAAAGGTTCAATAACCATACCGTTATAATTTATTAAATTTTACAAGGAATTAAACGCAGGTTTAAGGCTGCGGTATTACTATTAAATGGGTATTTTAAAAGTAAAATCGATACGGTCAATTACAGTAAGTTGCCCTTGTTTTATGACAAAAATTTGGATGGTAAAACAGCCTATTTTGAAAAAAAATCTGCCCTAAATTATGGTTTCAACAAGTATAAAATTTTTTTAATTAGTAACTAAAATTTTCAATTGAAACCCAGCGCGAGGGATAGTAGTGGAGCGCCCGCAGCAGGGTAGTTAAATTATATTTGCCCTTTGTGCGGACGCGCAACGGATAGCCCGGTACCCAAACCGACCCAAGGAGGTTTGGGTGCGCGCCCATAGCAAAATCCTTATTCTTTACTTTAGTTTTAGGATGGATTATAAAAAAAGACAGCCCAATTACGGGCTGTCTATAGGATAGCATTTCTACCCAATTTATACATGCGATTGTTTACTTTTTCTTTACTAATTTATCAATATCAACACTTAAACGCGCAAAAAGATACCGGCCATTGTAACCAAATTGATTGGCCGTAAATAAAAAACGGCCACGGTTACTAACATCCCGTCCCGAACCATATCCACCTGTAGTTTTTGCTCCGGCAACTGGAGTAACTACCGCATTTGCATGCACAGTAGCATAACTATTTCGGGGATCAATAAAAATTGCATCCGGATAAACATCAAAAATATTATTACCGCCAACGGTTACTGCAAAACCTTTTACAAAGCGGTAGGTAACAATTAAATCTGTTGTAATTTTAGCAGAAAAGGTTTGATCAGATGCAAATGCTGCATCTGAATTATAGTTTCCTGCACTATTAATAGCATAAGGATTATTGGCCACATTATTAAGTTCAGTTACCTCGCCAAAACGTACAGCCCTTGCCATAAAATCCCATTTACTAATGGTATAATTTGCGGTTAAATTTACCTTACTGTTGGGCGACCCATGTTCTATCCTTGCTCTCTGCTGGCGATCGAAAAGGATATTGGTAAAATCGTTTGCCGGGTTCTTTGTATTGTCCGCTCTGCTCGGATTATTGGCATCACTATTTATTGTTGGGTTAGTATAGGTTGCTCCAACAACAGTGTTCCGGTTAAAATTTGCAGCCAGTGAAATGTTACCGCTGCCATTGCCCAACCTATATTTTTTACTCAAAACAATATCTACTCCTTTGGTATCTGTGCTAATGGCATTTGTCCAGAATTGAACAGAATTTGCTTTTATATTATAGGTTGTAAATAAAGCCGCCACCAACGGATTGGCACCGGAAAAAGCAGCAGATAATACGATGCGATCTTTTACTTTAATGTAATACCCATCAACAGAAATGGTAAAACCATTACCAAACTGGCTAACAATCCCTGCGGTATAATCGGTAGATTTTTCCGGCTTTAATTCATTTATACCAAACGCATTGCGTACAATGGGATCTTCATTATTTGCCGTAAATGAATTTTGTGCATTGCCATTTACAAATTGTGTGGAGGTGCTATTGTAGTAACGTTGTTGTAAGGATGGAGCCCTAAAACCAGTACCCACCGAACCCCTTACAGCAAGATGGTCTTTAATTTCATACCTGGCTGTACCCTTTAAACCATTGCCGTTATAAGTAAGGTGCGCACTTGTTTCTCTGTAACTTTCAAAACGTGCAGCAGCACCCAATAATAGTTTACCATACGTGTATTCAAGATCAGCATAAACAGCATAAATGTTACGGCTCTTGCTAAGCGCATTGCTTGGTTGCAAACCAGGAAAAACCTGCGCACCCGGGGCAGGGGAGGCAGTTAAATTATAAGTGGAACCACCCGGATAAGCCGGTACGGTAGTGGTCATGTTTACTAATGATCCGGTGTTCCAGGAGTTGGGTTCGCCGGCAACCAGGCCAAAATTTTCATGTCTTGCCTCTGCACCAAAGGCAATATTTAAATTATTTTTTAAACCAAAATCAAAATTTCTATCTGCATCAAGGTTAAGGGTATTTTGAGCAAATTTTTGTAAACCGGCATCAAAACTTTTTTGAGGTACTGAGATTAAAGAAGCATTACCACTATTTTCTACAAAAAAATGTAAGGAGTTGTAACCATGCGTATTACTTAAATCAACATTCCATTTTCCAAACTTTGCTTTAAAGCCTGTTATGGCCGAGTAATCTGCAATGGTGGTATGTATTTGGGGTAAAAAACCATCCGGATAATAATTAAAATTACCCGAAAAACTATTTAGGGTAATCGATTGTGGTTGTTGCGCAATTGAATTGGGCGTACGGTAATTTCCTTCGGCCTGGCCGGTACGATTACTTGCACCCAGGGTGGTGTAAAAATCTATATTTTTGGTAATTGGTATGCCTGCATTTGCAAAGGCGCTGTAATTATTGCTCGATGACTGACCAACAATCATATTGCGCCGGTTGTAATTTCTGCTGTCTTCAATAATTTTATCCTGGTCCATTAAATAACTGCGGTAGGTTGCTATGGAAGTTCCTGCCGGTAAACTCCCTGCAGGTGGTGTTGGAAAGCCACCGGCGCTGGTTCCAATATAGGCAAGCGGACCAGTATCTTCCCCGCTGCGGTTGGTTTGATCCCTGCTTAACCACTGTCCGCTTACATTAACATAGGCGCCATTGGAAGAAAAAGTACCAGCCGAAAAATCAAGTTGTTTATTGCCGCCATCATTAATTTTCAGGTGGTTTGCCTGTCCGCTATAATAATTTGTATAAGGCATACTGGTTATATTTTCGCCTGCAGTTGCCGATACATTAATGCCTTTAAATTTCTTTTTGAGCACCACATTAATCACACCCGCTATCGCATCAGAACCATACTGGGCGGCCGCTCCATCGCGTAATATTTCTATATGGTCAATGGCAGCGGTAGGTATCGCATTCATATCTGTACCAACCGAACCCCTGCCTACACTACCGTTAATATTTACCAATGAGGTGGTATGCCGGCGTTTGCCGTTAAGTAAAACCAGGGTCTGGTCCGGACCCAGACCACGTAAACTTGCAGGATCAATCGCGTCAGTACCATCTGTAACAGATTGGTGGGTAGATTGAAAAGAGGGTGCTGCATAGGTAAGCATCTGGCTAAGATCCGCCTGCGCAAATTGTTTTATTTCTTTTGCAGAAATTATATCTACCGGTACCGGAGTTGATATTATTGTTCGCGGTCTGGCACTTCTGGAGCCCACTACCCGCACCTCATCAGCCGCACCCGCAATAAGCAGAAAAATATTTTTTGTAAGGGTTTCGCCCGACTTAACCGTAATATTTAGGCTTTGTGTAGTTTGACCTACAAACGAAATAGAAAGTATATAAGAACCTGCGGGTATATTTAAATTGTAATTTCCTGCCGCATCAGTTGTAGTACCAATATTTTTTGGTTCAACAATAACAGATGCACCGTTGAGTGTATTTCCGCCGGCATCTTTAACCGTTCCTTTTATGGTGGCAGACTG
>JAYTHI010000008.1:0-7440 GCA_043732685.1 Ferruginibacter sp.
TATTTAATTAGTATTTACCTTCAGGTGATTTGCTTAAAACAATAAACCTACAAAAACACCAAGGGATTTAATATAGTGCTGCCAATATTGTAACTTTAATTACACTGTTTTCAATCTCTCCTTCAATATACTACTGTTAATATAAATATTTGAAGGATCAATTAATCTTTTAATACATAAGGTCTACCGCCAAAAAATCGTTTAATAGAATCCCTGACTTTATTGGTATCTGCTAAGGGCCTTGAAAAGGATAAGGCCAATTTATAATTGGTAGAATCAACTGTTATAATATTTACTTTATGCCCCCATTCGCGAAGCCGATCGTAAGCTTTTTGTACTTTTATTTGGGCATGGTAATCTTTTAAAACAATTTTAAACCTTCCATCAGCTGCACTTACTGGTTGTGTTGCTGCTGCAACGGGTAAAACAATTTTATTGGTATCGGCTGTTAATTTTGCAACGGAATCTTTTAAAGGTGCATCTTTTACGGTAACTGAATCTGTATTTATGGTCTTTTTTACAGTGGTATCCGTAACAGCAATTTCAGCAACTTTACCCTCCGTTGAATTACTTTTAAGAATTAAAAAATAATACAAAACCAAACCTGTAACAACAATACCTGCTATTGCTAAGGCAACAACAAATGTATTTCTTTTTTTACCACTGTTATTCTCACTTTCAAAAGATACTTCATCTTCCTTTCTTTCTTTAACCTGTTGAAAGATATCATCTATTTTTGGGTTAATAAAGTGCCCTCCGGTAAACTCGTATTCACCTTTTTGATTTATTTGAAGTGTGCCTACACCATCAATAATTAATGGTTTACCCAAATTTAAAAATTGTTTTGCCAGCATAGAATAGCTTTCCAAATCAGACTTAGCCAAAGGCTTTATTTTGCCGGTTTGTTTTACAATATAATCTACCAGCGTATCATCTTCGGGTGTTTTAAGATTGTATTCGAAAGAAAATGCATCCGTCGCTATAGCTACTTCCTTATCCGTCTCAGTCGAAAATCGCGCATCAGCTTTTAATTTAAAAGAACCAATACCCTCCAAAGCTGTTTGCTTCTGTTGGTATAAATGTTGAACGAAGAGTTGTTCTATTTTCACATTAAAATAATTTGGATAAAACAAACCTAACTATAATTGCGCAATTAGCAAAAACACAACTTAAATATTAGTTAACTTTACAGCATGTTAAGCGAGGAGGATATTAAATTTCTTAGATACTGGGAACGGGTAAGAGACAGTGAAAGTACTTTTATGAGTAAATTAACCCGTGGTTTACCGATGGCATTTTTATTTGGTTTGCCTATACTTTTATCTGTTGTGGTAGTACGTTTACTGATGCCTAATTATTATTTAAAGATGTCACAAACATCGCCCGGAGCCTTTGTAACCGTCATTATAGCAATTTTAATAATAATTGTATTTTACGCATTTTTTCGCATGGAATATAAATGGGAAATGAATGAACAATTATACCAGGAAATGAAATTTAAAGAAAACAAAAACATAAAATAAAACCAATTACCTAGCATGTTTAAAAAGAATTTATACCTGATTGCAATTCCATTCCTGCTGTTTGCCTGTCAAAAAAAAGCAGCTATAACCACATCAACATGTCCGTATACACCAGTTACAGCAGTTGCAAGCGCTGCTGAAGTAACCAGGTTAAAGGCATTTCTTGATTCCAGTGCTATACCTTACACACAACATCCCAGTGGTATATTTTATAAAATAATTACGCAGGGTGCGGGAGATACTGCCAATGTTTGTAGTGCAGTATTGGTAAATTATAAGGGGCAATTAACCAACGGTACAGGCTTTGACAGCTCCTACCAGCGCTCTCCGGGAGGAGCAGCTTTTGATTTGGGTGGTTTAATTTTAGGCTGGCAAATAGGCATTCCCTTAATTCAAAAAGGCGGATCAATTATGTTATACATTCCACCCTCATTGGGTTATGGCAGCAATGGAGCAGGACCTATTCCTCCTAACGCCAACCTTATTTTTAAAATTGACCTGGTTGATTTGCGGAAATAATTAAAATTTATTTATTTGAAGCAGGAAGCAATTTCGATTTTCGATATGTTTAAAATTGGGGTAGGTCCAAGTAGTAGCCATACCCTTGGCCCATGGAAGGCCGCACTGCTATTTTTAAAGGCGCTTGAAGAAAAAAACCTGTTACAAAAGGTTGTAAATATCGAAGTATTGCTTTACGGTTCGCTGGCAAAAACAGGTATCGGTCATGGTACTGACATAGCGGTACAATTAGGACTAAGCGGCTTTGATCCTGAAACTTTTAATGTTGATAATATTGTTGCAAAAATCAACGATATCAATGCCATGAAGAAGTTATTGTTACAGGGCAGGCACGAAATTGATTTTGATCCAAAAGAAGATATTGAGTTTTTATTTTCAGAATCTCTCCCCTATCATCCCAATGCACTTACCTTTTTAGTTAGGCTGAATGATGGCGAAAATTTTGCTTCAACTTATTATTCTGTCGGAGGTGGTTTTGTGGTAAAAGAAAGTGCTGAAGATGAACCTGCGAATGAGGTTAATCTACCCTTTCCTGTAAACACTGCCGAAGACCTGTTGCACTGGTGTATTCGCACAGGAATGAGTGTAAGTGAGGTGGTAGCTGAAAATGAAAATGCCTGGCGTCCGGAAGCTGAAACCCGAAAAAAGATAATGGGTATTTGGCAGGTAATGAAAGATTGTATGTACCGCGGATGTCATACGCAAGGCAACCTGCCGGGTGGTTTATTTGTTAAACGCCGCAGCTTTGTCCTGAATAAAAAGTTACTCAAGGGTATTGATTATAATAATTATGAAAGTTGGACCAATGCCATAAAAAATGGCGGTAACGACTTTAAATATATTTTAGATTGGGTGAGTTGTTTCGCACTTGCTGTTAATGAGGAAAATGCCTCTTTCGGACGCGTAGTTACAGCACCTACCAATGGAGCTGCAGGGGTAATACCTGCCGTGCTTCAATATTATATTATTTTTTGTGATGGTAATTCAGCGGAAAAAATTAGCCGGTTTTTGATGACAGCAAGTGAAATTGGCAGTATTTTTAAAAAAGGTGCCACCATATCTGCCGCTATGGGTGGTTGCCAGGCCGAGATTGGTGTTAGCAGTGCAATGGCAGCTGCAGCCTTAACTGAATGTATGGGAGGCACGCAAAAACAAACCTTAATGGCCGCTGAAATAGCCATGGAACATCATCTCGGACTTACCTGCGACCCTATTGGAGGCTTGGTTCAAATACCCTGTATTGAAAGAAATACTATGGGCGCCATAAAGGCTATAACTGCTTGCCAGCTTGCCTTACAAAGCACGCCGGATTATGCTAAGGTTAGTTTGGATGGTGTTATTAAAACGATGTGGGATACCGCTTTGGATATGAATAGTAAATACAAAGAAACAGCTGACGGCGGATTAGCTATTAATATTCCGATTAGTTTAAGTGAGTGTTAAAACGCTGTTTAAATGATAAAATGCAGGAATAAGCAAACAGTCTTTATTTATGATCAAACATAGATAAATTAAATTATTTATTATTGGCGATATAAAACTAAGGTAAAAAACATCGCGGCAACTAAGGTGCTCTATTTTTATTGCCGCAGAATTTAACTATTTTACACAAAAACATACACTGTCTTTCTTACTCAAATTTTCTTAAGGAAACACACCTGAATTCCAATTATTTTTTTGAAATTACAAGTATTCGGGTATGGATGCAATCGCAACTATCTGATTTATTGCAAGTTTTATACTCCCCTATTTTGAAATTAGTTTTCTCGGATTAAATTATACTTTTACCAAGCAATTCACTGTAGTTTTTATGGTTTCTTAAACCTCATTTACGGCAAATTCATTATTTGTATTTACCAAATTGAACTAAAGAATGAAGAAGAAATAAGTGTAAATTTTAGCTCACTATAAAATACCTTCCCATGCGACAATTAGTACTATTCATGCATGTTTCCCTAGACGGTTTTGTAGCCGGTGTAAACGGTGAAATGGATTGGATAAAGGTTGATGAAGACCTGTTTGATTATGCAGGTAGACAGACGGATCAGTCGGACGCCGCTTTATATGGTAGAATTACCTATGAAATGATGGAAGATTACTGGCCCACAGCGGCTGAAATGCCGAATGCATCACGCCATGATAAACAACATGCAGCCTGGTACAAAAACGTTGCTAAGGTAGTGGTTTCTAAAACCATGGAGGGCGAGCATTTACCAAATACCACCATTATAAGTACACATATTGCACAGGAAATAATAAAATTAAAAGAGGCTTCCGGCAAGGATATTGTAATTTTTGGCAGCCCCAGTGCAGCCCATTTATTAATGGAAGAAAACTTAATAGATGATTATTGGATTTTTGTAAATCCAATTTTATTGGGTAAAGGTATATTGCTGTTTAATAATATAAGACATAGGACGCCGCTCCATTTGGTTAAACATAATATTACTTCGTCCGGTGTAGTTTGTTTGCATTATAAAAGCATAACTACGGGTTAATGTGAATGTAATTAAAAATAAAGAAATACCCCAAATTTGCAGGTTAAAATATAAAAAATATAAACTGATATTGTGATAAAGCAGAAAAATGTAGATTATCTGCTAAACCTTAAAACTATCAACAAAGGGTTTCAAAAATTAAAAATTGAATGTTATTTTTTTCTACTAATATACCTTACAGTAGTACGTTTCATCGGTTAAAAAAGCCTTCCTTTCCAAAAATTACTACATTTTAAAAGGTTTCTTCCTAACATACAAAAGCCAAAACATCTTTAATAAAATGCTTTGGCTTAAATAATTCAATTTAATTATTATTAGTTTTTAAACAGCTGTAATAAAGTGGCTAATTTCTCCTTTAAATCCTTTCTGTTAATGATAAAATCTAAGAAGCCATGCTCTAATAAAAATTCACTTCTTTGAAATCCGGGGGGTAAATCTTTTTTAATGGTTTCTTTAATAACCCTCGGACCGGCAAAGCCAATTAAGGCACCAGGTTCGCCGCAAATAATATCGCCCAACATAGCGAAAGAGGCCGTAGTACCTCCAAATGTAGGATCTGTACACAGCGAAATATAAGGTATTTTAGCATCGGCCAGTTGAGACAATTTGCCGGAAGTTTTTGCCAATTGCATTAATGAAAAGGCACTCTCCATCATTCTTGCACCACCACTTTTATTTATTATCATAAAAGGTATTTTATGGAGGATGCAATAATCGCAGGCACGACTAATTTTTTCGCCCATAACACTACCCAGGCTACCGCCTATAAATTCAAAATCCATACAGGCAATAACAAAATCATGCTCACTTAATTTACCATGTGCAACAGTAATCGAATCGTGAATATCTGTTTTAGCATAGGTTTCTTCTAATCTTTTATGGTATGGTTTAAGATCTACAAACCCCAGCATATCTTTACTCACTATATTGGCAAAGAGTTCTATAAATTCATTGTCATCAAACAATATTTCAAAATATTCCCCACTTCCTATTCGATGGTGATGGTCGCATTTTGGACACACGAATAAATTTTCTCTAAGTTCCGAAACAGTGCAGGTGTATTTACAGGAAGGACATTTTGTCCAAAGCCCCTCAGGTGCATCTGCTTTATCTTTTGTTGGCGTAAGGATGCCCTTTTTTATTCGTTTAAACCAGCTTCGTTTGGTTTCATCAGATTCTCCATCTTCACCTGCAAGGTTGGCGTCAAAATCTTCTTCTTTTATCATAATAAAACTTCCTGTAATTTTTATATATAAAATAAAACTAACAGGTTTCTTTTAGAAGTTAAAAATTTCATTAATTATTGGTCATTTTTATAGCGGGGATCAAAATCAATCAAATCAGTATTAAAATAAATATGCAACTGAAGGTATTGTAACTAATTTACCTCACCAACTTATTAATGATGGTGAGGTAAAAATATTTCTTTATTATATTTTATAGTATTAAGCGTTTCTATTAATGCAGTTTAAATCATTAAAAGCTATTTCCAGGCGATCAATAAAAGTTTCTTCGCCCTTACGCAACCAAACTCTTGGATCGTAAAACTTTTTATTGGGCTTATCTCCACCTTCCGGATTTCCTAATTGTCCTTGAAGATAACCTTCATTCTTTTTATAATTATTTAAAATACCTTCCCAAAAAGCCCATTGCAAATCAGTATCAATATTCATTTTAATAGCGCCATAACCAATTGCTTCTCTAATTTGACTCTGCGGAGAACCACTGCCACCATGAAATACAAAGTAAACAGGCTTTTCGCCGGTTTTAAATTGATTTTGAATATAAACCTGACTGTTGTTTAAAATTTCGGGCCTTAATTCAACATTACCTGGTTTATAAACGCCATGAACATTGCCAAAAGCAGCTGCAATGGTAAACATCTTACCAACTTTACCCAATTCGGTGTAAGAATAAGCAACATGCTCTGGTTGGGTATATAATTTATCATTTTCAATGTCGCTGTTATCAACACCATCCTCTTCGCCACCAGTTACTCCCAATTCAATTTCGATACTCATACCTAAGGGTGCCATTCTTTTAAAAAATTCTACGGAAGTGTGAATATTTTCTTCAATTGGCTCTTCGCTAAGGTCTAACATATGAGAGCTAAATAGCGGCTGCCCTTTTTCTTTATAAAATTGTTCTCCTGCATCAATTAAACCACTTATCCATGGCAACCATTTTTTAGAGGCATGATCTGTATGTAAAATTACCGGTACACCATAATGTTTAGCAACATTGTGTACATGCAAAGCGCCGGAAATTGCTCCTGAAATATTGGCTTGCAACTTATCGTTTGGCATTCCTTTTCCGGCAATAAATTGAGCACCACCATTACTAAATTGTATAATTACCGGAGAATTAACTTTTGCGGCTGTTTCTAACACAGCGTTAATGGTATCGGTACCTATGCAATTAGCTGCAGGCAAGGCAAATTGATTGTCTTTAGCATCGTTATAAAGGGCTTCCAATTCTGCACCAAATAAAACGCCGGCTTTGTATTTACTCATGTTTAGTTGTTTTTTTGCAAAAATAAGTGAATTTCACTTTTGATAATTGCTTATTTAATACGGGCAACAAATAATTGCTCCAACACGATTGATTATACAAAAAAAAATAAAATAACCTGCACAAATTAATAAAGTTTTACAGTCCCAGTATAGCTCTTAGCGATTTGAAATAATTAGTTGCATATAATAATCTGGTTCCATACCAACTAAACATTTCACCATCTACCAGCATTATTTTTATACCCGGTAGTTGAATTTGCAATTCAGCTATATGCTTTTGCTTAAAAGGATAGGGTTCGGTTGACAATATCAATACCTGGCAATCCATTAATTTTATTTCCTCAATTGTTATTACAGGATACTTGGTTTTACCGGAAAAAACATTTT
>JAYTHI010000009.1:0-20614 GCA_043732685.1 Ferruginibacter sp.
CAAGATGGCGGCAGAGTTATAAGTTATGTAAGCTTTAGTGCTTTACCCAATAGTTCTGATACTTTAAAAGCAGTGGAAACAGTTTTAAATTTAAAAGAATCTTTTAAAAAGGATACCAATACGGTTTCATTTTTAGCCAGAAATATAAGTGCAATTCCTTTTGATAATAGCTACACAGCTAAATCAAAACTAATGATGGCGCAAAAAGATTCTGTAACAGCATTGTCTGCAGGAGGTGTTTTTGGTCCCTACCTTGATGGAAAAAATATTGTGCTGGCAAAAATGTTGGGAAGCCGTCAATTACCGGATAGTGTAAAAGTTCGTCACATATTGATAGCAACAAAAGATAGTAAGACCGGCGAACCAACCATGACGGATAGTGTAGCTAAAAAAAGAATTGATAGTATCGCAGGAGCCATTAAAGCAGGAGCAGATTTTAACAGCATGGTTTTACAATATAGCGATGACGCAGGAAGTAAGGATAAGAAGGGGGAGTATGAATTTTCGTTGTCACAATTTACAACGCTTGCAAAAGAATTTTCTGAAACAATATTTTATGGTGCTGCCGGAGACAAAAAAGTAGTTAAAACAGATTTTGGATATCATTATATAGAAGTAATCAACCAAAGAAATTTTGAGACCGCTTACAAAATTGCATACCTAGCTAAAGAAATAGTGCCGGGTGACGAAACTATAAATAATGCAAGTGCACAAGCCACTAAATTATCAGGTGAAGCAAGAGATGTAAAATCTTTAGATGCTTATGTTGCAAAAAATGGTTTAAAGAAAATTGAAATTCCTACCATTGTTAAAGAAAATGATTATCAGTTTGGCGCATTGCAAGATGCCAGACAAATGATAAAGTGGGCTTTTGATGCTAAACAAGGAGATGTTAGTGACGCTTTTAACATGAACGATCAGTTTATTGTTGCAGTGGTTGAAAAAGTTGAAGCACCCGGTTTACCGGATGCAAAAACAGCCAGACCAATGGTGGAATTAACGGTTCGTAATCTAAAAAAGGCAGATGTAATATTTGCAAAATTGGGAGCAACACCAACTTTAGAATCTGCTGCTGCTGCATACAAGATTGCCGTCGGCACAGCAGGTGCAGATAGTAGTTTAAGTTTTACATCGCAAATAATTAATGGTATTGGTCAGGAGCCAAAATTAATTGGTGCTGCTTTTAATAAAGCTTATCAGGCAAAAGTATCAGAACCTTTTGCAGGTAATAATGGTGTTTATCTTTTAAAAGTAAATAATATTTCAGCCAGGCCAAACGATACGCCTGAAGTATTAGCTGCGCAGGTTGTTGAAAAAACAAGAAATATGGTTCAAACAACATACAGCTTTTTCGAATCTTTAAAAAAGATGGCAGACATAAAAGACAATAGAAGTAAAATGTTTTAAGTTTATAATATAATATTTAAAGCCGGACAATATTGTCCGGCTTTTTTATGCGCTAATGTGTTTATAAACTATCCATTGATTCCGGATAAACTTTAAAGCAGACAAATTTTTAAATGGTTAAATAGACAGACTGTAAATTTTTATAAAATTTGGAAATTGTCGTAAAGAAGTTAGTTTTTTGGGTTCACTTGATATTCTAGAAAAGATTGGAATATCATAACATTTAGTATATGCTAAACGGCTGGCAATTTTAAATAAAATATTTTCTTGTTGCATTTGCGCACCAACTAATTTCATTTAAGATTAAAGTGGAAATTGAAGATAATTTAAAAAAATTCAGGCGTATTAATTTTCTTATTGAGCGTAATAATATTAGTAAGACAAACCTCTAGGGTTATCCACATTGTGTAATGCAAAGGCTTTAAAATTTTCGTCGGTAGAATTGCATTGAACAGTAAGTGAGGTGCAGAAAGCATTACCAAAAATGCTGGCAATAGAGGCGTCTGCTGCATCGCGGCCATTGGCAATTTTTATAAGTCCGTTTACAGGAACCAATTTTGTTGGATCAAAAAGAATCCATTCTCCTCCGATAAAAGCTTCAAAACAGGCATGAAAATCAGGAGGCTTTAAATTAAAAGCATAGGCAGTAAAGTAACGTGCGGGTATGGACAAGGCCCTGCATAGCGCTATACCTAAATGTGCAAAATCTCTGCAAACGCCAACCCTTTCGGTTAAAGTATCATGAGCAGATGTACTGGAAGTTGTAAAACCGCCCAGGTATTCAATATTATTATAAATCCATTCTTTTATAGCTATAACTTTCTCAAAGTCATTCTGAAAATGGCCAAATTTTTTGGTAGAGAATTTTTCCAGTTTATCTGATTGGCAATATCTGCTTGGAAAAAGATAAGCAATAACTTGCGGTGGCATATCAACGATAGAATAGGAATTTACCAGAGATTCCTCTGCTACTATTTTATGGTGAACATCTACTGCAGCGCTATAACTAATTGTAAAATTCATCTTATCCGGCACCTGTAATTTTATAAACCGGGTTTCCGGCGTGGTATACTCTTCAAAATTTAATGGAGGATCTGTATGTATCTGTTCCCTTAATATAAATTGGTTGCTGGTGACCAATGCCTGTATATTAAACACAAATGTAGTTGCTGCTAAAACTTCGTATTTTAATTCACAAAAAACTTCAAATTTCATACGTACTTATTTGTTAGTGTTTTCTATTTGTTGTCGGTATCTTTTATAGCTTAAATAGAAAGTATGCTACTAATTTAATTCAAATACATTTATTATTTATTATTAATTTAGGAAGACTGTTTTTTAAGGAATATTCCATTTTTTTTAAATAAAATTTTATTTATGCCTTTATTTTAAAGCATTGATTATAAAATTCACTAAGAATTAAAGTGATAGCTACATAAGCAATAGCGCATTTTAATTTGAACGCTGTAAAATGCCAGTCTGATTTTTGAAATTTAAAACCCATGTTCCTATGATCAAAAATAAAGGGAAAGCAATCTCTTACTGTTTATATTTTAAGATGCAGTGTAATTAGGAAATATAAAGGAAGAAAATTTAAATGGTTTTTAAAAAATTGCGGATTTACACCAAAGTTTTATTTAGGGAAATAGTTGATTGTACTAAAGTGGATTTTTTACTTTCGACGTTTTGTCTAAAATAATAGGGCTGTATTTTTTATAGAAACAGCACTCGGATTACCGCTTCAATCCAAATAAAAATCGAACACCTGCAAGCTAAATACTTCCATAAACGAAATACATTGAAGCAGGTAAAAATTAAAAATCTGTAGTACACAAATGGCATGAATTTATGGGGAAAACCAACAGTAGCGCAGACTTAAATTAATGTTCTGCAATAATTAGTTTTAAACTGTAAAAGTTTATATAAATAAATAGGCAATAATATTGGTCTGTAAAACGCATTATTTAAATTTATAAAATTAATTTTATTGACATTTTTTGAATCACCTTTAATAAAAATAAGTATAAGAACTATGGGAAAATTTGATGGCAAAACGGTATTAATAACAGGCGCCGGCCGGGGTATTGGCAGGGCCATTGCAGTAAAGTTTGGACAGGAAGGTGCTAATGTAATTGTAAATGACCTTAAGGAGGATGATAATGCAGGAGAAACCATTAAACAGGTTGAGGCCACCGGCGCAAAAGCTGTTTTTATTTCCGCAGATATTAGTAAGGTAGAAAACGTACAAAGTCTGATAGCGGCTGCAGTACAAGCTTTTGGCCAATTAAATATTTTAGTAAATAATGCAGGTGTTGAAATTCGGGCTCCCTTTTGGGAAGTAACAGAACAGCAGTATGATATAGTAATGAACGTAAATTTAAAGGGCATGTTTTTTTTAACGCAGGCATTTGTAAAATATTTATTGCAAATAAAAATGCCCGGCGTAATTGTAAATAATAGCAGCGTACATGAAGAATTGCCTTTTCCAAATTTTACCGTTTACTGCGCCAGTAAAGGCGGTTTGCAAATGGTAATGAGAAATTTGGCAGTAGAACTTGGTCCGCTTAATATCAGGATTAATAATGTTGCACCCGGAGCCATCAAAACGCCTATCAATGCCAATCTTTTAAGTAAGCCGGAATTGATAGGACCGTTACAAAATAATATTTCGCTTCACCGTTTGGGAGAGCCGGAAGATGTGGCCAATGTAATTGCTTTTTTAGCAAGTGATGAAGCGCGCTATGTTACAGGAAGCACTTATTATGTAGACGGTGGATTGGCTTATCATTATACAGAGCAATAAATTTTTTGTAAAAAAGGTTATACACCAATCGCGGCGCGTCTATAAAATGAAAAGAAGTTGTTATTAACATAACTTGTTAATAACAACTTCTTTTGTTGTTTTACCTACATTTTGATGAGGTAAAAATATCTCCCGATTTGTATTCTAGCCACCATTTACTAAAAATAATTTTACCCATTGTTAATAAAAATTGAAAAGTTAAAATCATTATAAAGAGAACGCACAAGGTTTATAAAATTTATTTCTTTTTGATTTGACAGCAGCGTTACTCCCGGAAAAGGAAATCAATAAACCAGCAAATTAATTTAAACATTCAATGAAATTAAGTTAAGAATTTTGTTGTGTTTCTCAACTATTTATTAACCGACGTGACGGAATAAACTCAAGCATGCGTCTTGAATAGAGAAGGTGGAAGTATAAGTTGCGTACAAAAATTTAAGTCAATTTTTTCTACGCTTTCTCTGGTTTCCGTCAAAATACTATTTTATTCCTTCAACTAAACGGCACTATTAATCATTGTCTTTTTTAACACCGGATGTGTCGGCCTGCGGTGTTGTTTGCCTCATTAAGACCTTGGCCCCGGTATCAATTTTATAAAAATCAAGGCTTTCAGGAGAATTTTTTAGCATCGGTATAATACAAAGATATTTTACAGGCGTTAATTGATTTGTAGCATTACTACCCAATCTTATTAAGGCATTAAATGCCCAAACAGGTTGTAAACTATTACCATTGTCATCATAATAAGATTTTTTAGCACTAATTATTTCGAAGCTTACATTTTGCCAATGACTGGTCAACATAATCCCCAATTTCCCTATCGGTGGCATATGTTGATGTTGAATAAATCATTGAAATAAAGAGGATTGCCAAAAATATTTTTAAGCTTTTGAGCATACTTTTAAATTCGTCTGTTTGCATAAAATGTATATTTTAGGTTAATAAAGATTTAAAAAAATGGCCGGAAAGAATACTATACAGCCTGATATTGCAGGCAAAAATGTTTAAAAGGCTGTGGCAATTTTTAGGAAGGGAACTTTTATTAAAACAGTAATGCTGCAGCAATAATTGGTCGTAAAAGGAAGCACAATAGAAAGACTCGAAATAATATTTTATATAGAGCAAACCAAATGACAATATATTTAACAGTAGCAATGTATTTATGCAATGCGAAAAACCTTTCCTTTTTGCATTGCATAGCTTAGCTTACCTTGTAGAATGTTGCAATCAATCAGTAACTTTACATCCTTAAAATTTTGATATGAGTGAAACAGCAACAGCAGTACCCGTACAAACATTAACTGCTAAAGATTTTGCTACCGACCAGGAAGTTCGCTGGTGCCCTGGTTGTGGTGATTATTCTATTTTAGCACAGGTGCAAAAAATAATGCCAACCCTTGGTATACCGCGAGAGAATATTGTAATCATCAGTGGTATTGGTTGCAGCAGTCGCTTTCCTTATTATATGAATACCTACGGCATGCACAGTATTCATGGTAGGGCAACTGCAGTGGCAAGTGGTTTAAAAGCGGCAAGGCCAGAGTTGAGTGTTTGGATAGTTACAGGAGATGGCGATGGGTTAAGCATTGGCGGTAACCATACGATACATTTATTGAGAAGAAATTTTAATGTAAATATATTGTTGTTCAATAACCAGATATATGGTTTAACAAAGGGCCAATATTCTCCTACTTCAGAAGAAAATAAAATAACAAAATCAACACCTTTTGGTAGTATCGATCATCCGTTTAATCCGTTGGCATTGGCCATGGGTGCTGATGCCAGTTTTATTGCCAGAACAATGGACAGGGATCCAAAACATTTACAGGCCATGTTGCTTCGTTCACAGGCACATAAAGGCACCTCGTTTTTAGAGATCTACCAAAATTGTAATATTTTTAATGACGGTGCTTTTGAAATATTTACAGAAAAAAGCAGCAAGCCGGAAGAAGTTTTGTTTTTAGAGCAAGGCAAACCGCTGGTATTTGGAGCCGGTCAAAATAAGGGAATTAAGCTGGATGGCTTTAAACCTGTAATAGTAAATATTGGCGAAGGCGGTGTAAGCTTAGCTGATTTGTGGATACATGATGAAAATGATTTTTATAAAGCTCAAATATTAATTCGCATGTTTGATGACCCAAAATTAGCGGGACATTTACCGCGGCCCTTTGGTGTATTTTACCAGGTAGACCGCGCTTGTTATGAAGATGGAATGACGATGCAAATTGAAGAAGTGTTATCGAAAAAAGGACATGGAGATCTGGATAAATTAATTAGAGGAAATGAAACCTGGACAATTAATTAGGCAGGGTTTAAAGTGCATATAAATTGGTGATATCGCAGAAAAAAGTTTAAAATTATTGGTATTAAAAAAGCCACCAGTTATGGTGGCTTTTTTAATACCTTAAAATAATTCAGGTAAATTTTTACACCAATCCTTTTTCCAGCAGGTATTCTGCAATTTGAACCGCGTTTGTTGCGGCGCCCTTGCGTAGGTTATCGCTCACTATCCAGCAGTTTAAGGTGTTTGGCTGGCTCTCATCTCTTCTTATTCTACCAACAAAAGTTTCATCTTTTTCGTGCGCAGTAAGTGGCATGGGGTAAATAAAATTCGCAATATCGTCTTGTACAACTACGCCGGGCGCATTGCTTAAAATGGTTCTTAATTCAGTAAGGTCAAAATCATTTTCAAATTCAATATTAACACTTTCGCTATGCCCGCCCATTACTGGTATGCGTACTGTTGTTGCGGTAACTTTAATATTTTCATCTCCAATAATTTTAATGGTTTCAAGGGTCATTTTCATTTCTTCCTTGGTATATCCATTGTCTAAAAACACATCTATCTGTGGTATTGCATTAAGGTCGATGGGATATTTATACGCCATTTCACCAACGATACCTTTTCTCTCGTTCATTAGTTGTTCAACGGCTTTAACACCGGTACCGGTAACGCTTTGGTAGGTGGAAACTACCACTCTTTTAATTTTATATTTATCGTGCAAGGGTTTTAATACCACTACCATTTGTATGGTAGAGCAGTTAGGGTTGGCAATAATTTTATCGGCAGCCGTTAATACGTTGGCATTAACTTCGGGCACTACTAATTTTTTTGAAGGATCCATTCGCCAGGCGCTGGAATTGTCAATTACCGTTATGCCGGCTTCGGCAAATAAGGGGGCGAGTGTTAAAGAGGTGCTTCCTCCTGCCGAAAAAATGGCGATGGCGGGTTTTGCGGCAATTGCCTCCTGGTAACCAACTACCTTATATTTTTTACCCTTAAATTCAACTTCCTTACCTATAGATTTTTCGGAGGCAACTGGTATTAATTCCGTTACATCAAAATTACGTTCTGCCAATACCTGCAACATTTTTGTACCAACCAAACCGGTGGCACCAACTACAGCAATTTTCATTTTTTTTAGTTTAATTTAATATTGAGTGATTATTTAATTGGTAACAATTTTAAAAGTTGTAAATGATTTTAACCGGCAGGTGTAAACTTGATATACTCAAATGTTCCTTTCCATTATTATCAAATGTATTAACCGGTTTAAAAATAAAAACCTTCCGTTTTGGGCGGAAGGTTAAGTATATTTTATAACAAACAAAATACAGATTTACCTTCCGCTGCCGGACTGTTTACTTGTTGTTTTTGTATGTTTTATTTTCGTCATTATCAAACGAAAATAAGTAGAAATTGATAATCAACCAAACAATCAAAAAGAAATCGAAAAGTTTTAATGCGTTTGAATAGTTAACTGCTAATTTCTAATACTGCAATTGTTGTATGGTTCTGCATTAATGAAATATTATTTAGAACTACGCTAGGCCAATGTTTAATATAAAGCATTATTTTTAAAATGGTAAAATCTTCCAATTTAAAAATATAGTTATTGAGGAAACCGAAAGCTGATGGGATTATAGGGTAAAGGTATATAGTGCAGGATTTTGTTTGTGCGTTTTGTGCAGGTCACATTCAAAGGATAGCCCAATATCCCAAAGCCACGCAACGGAGATTTTGGCTTACCCGACCTTATTAATTTAAAAATCAATAACCTAACCTAACTTATAATAATATATAGGGAATAATTAATAGATTATTGGGAAAACCGTTGTTGATATTTTGTAAATAGTTCTCCTTCCATAAAGTACCTACCTTTAAAATAACCGAAACCCCTTAACCATGACAAGAAAACTATTTTTGTACAGCAGTTTGTTGTTGCTGCTTTCAACAACTACCAACGCCCAAATTTCAGAAAATTTTACGGATGGAAATTTTACAGATAACCCTGTTTGGATTGGGAACACCAATGATTTTATTATTACCAATAACCAATTGCAAAGCAACAATAGTGTTGCCAACAGCAGCTATTATTTAAGTACTGCCAACACTTTAGCAACGGCTGCACAATGGGATTTTTATGCGAACTTAAAATTCGCCACTTCTTCCACAAACTATGTAGATGTTTTTTTAACTTCTTCTGCCAGTGATATTACGGCCTCTACCACCACCGGATATTTTGTTCGCATTGGAAATACTGCAGATGAAATTTGCCTGTATCGAAAAGATGCAGGAGTTGGAAAAATTACTAAAATTATCGATGGTGTAGATGGGTCGGTAAGCAGTGCAACAAATAATGAAATTAAAATCAGGGTTATTCGGGACGCCGGTAACCATTGGTATTTGCTGCGCGATAATACAGGAACAGGCATAAATTTTATTGCCGATGGAGATGTTACAGATGCAACTTTTATAACCTCGGCATGGTTTGGTATACTGGTAAAACAAAGCACCGTGGCAGGTTTTTCCAAAAAGCATTTCTTTAATTCGATAGTAGTACAGCCATATAATCCTGATATTACCCCACCAACGGTGCAGTCTATAAAAGTAACCGGGCCAAATACAATGGACGTTTTATTTAGCGAAACGCTGGATATAAACAGTAGCCAGACTACTGCAAATTATGAAGGGGATAATAATATTGGGATAGCTTCTACTGTAACTATTGATGCTATCAATACTGCGCTTATGCACCTTAGCTTTTCAAAAACATTTCCGGATGCAGTAAACTGTTTGCTCACCATTAAAAATGTAAAAGATATTGCCCATAACCCTATGCAACAAATCAGTAGCGCATTTATTTATTATGCTCCCTACATTGCCAAACAGTTTGATGTAGTGATAGATGAAATTATGATAGACCCCAGTCCTGCAGTAGCATTGCCAAACAACGAATGGATTGAACTTAAAAATACCAGCAGCATCGCCATAAATTTATTGAACTGGCGAATAACCAATACTACCGGAAGTAGTGGTTCTATGCCTGATTTTATTTTGAACCCTAATGGTTTTGTGATAGTATGTTCCGCTGCCACAATTGGTGTTATGGCGACTTTTGGTAATGCAATCAGCGTAACAAATTTTCCTTCCCTAAATAATGAGGGCGATGAACTGGCCTTGTTTTCGCCAACAGGTAAAACGATACACGCGGTAGGTTATTCATCAGCCTGGTATCAAAATGAATTAAAACAAAATGGAGGTTGGAGCCTGGAAATGATTGACCCTAAAACCCCTTGTGCCGGTATTGCTAACTGGAAGGCAAGCACAAATATAAAGGGGGGATCGCCGGGGATAAAAAATTCAATTGATGCAATTTATTCAGACAATACACCACCGGTTTTATTAAAAGTTAGTTCATCAGATAATAAAACTATTGACCTTGTTTTTAATGAGTCGGTAGATAGTATTATGCTTGCCAATAAAGCAAATTATACCATCAACGAAAATATCGGAATTCCGGTTGCTGCACAGGTTATTGGCCCATTGTTTAATAAGGTACAATTGCAATTAAACAACACGATGGTTACCGGTAAAATATACACCTTAACCGTTACCAATATTGCCGATTGTGCAGGCAATAGTATTGGTGTAAATAATACCCGAAGGGTTGGCCTTAGCGAAGTGGCAGACAAGCTTGATATTGTTGTTAATGAAATACTGTACAACCCGCCAACCAACGGCAGCGACTATATTGAAATTTATAACAGAAGCAACAAAATTATTAACCTCCGCCAAACTTACATTGCCAACAGGGGCAGCAGTGGCGCAATCGAAAACATTACACCGGTTAGTGCCGATGATCTTTTATTTTTTCCAAAAGACTATATGTTGCTGACAAATGATATCCCTTTTATTAAGGCCAATTATATTAGCGAAAACCCGGATAATTTTATAGCGGTTAAACTACCTGCTTACAATAAAGATAAAGGCACGGTAATTTTATTGAATGCCCAGGGTATTGTTACCGATGAAGTTAGTTATAACGATAATTGGCAGTTTAAATTAATAGCCAATACAGAAGGAGTTGCCTTAGAAAGAATTGATTTTAACGGACAGAGTCAATCTGCCGATAATTGGCATTCGGCAGCCACCAGTGCAGGTTATGGCACGCCGGCATATAAAAATTCGCAGGGTCGTATGGTTGATGAATTGCTAGGCGAAATAAAAATAACACCCGAAATACTATCTCCGGATAACGACGGACAGGATGATTTTGCAACCATCAATTATAATTTTGCGGAACCGGGGTATATTGCCAATATAACTATATTTGACGGTGCGGGCAGACCGGTGCGCAACCTTCAACGCAATGCATTGTGCGGCACCAACGGAAACTTTAGATGGGATGGATTGGGGGAGAAAAATCAAAAATTGGCATCGGGAGTTTATATTATTTATACTTCAATATTTAATCTGAAGGGTAAATCGAAACAATTTAAAGCACCCATTGTATTGGCAGGTAGAAACTAATACTTTAATTGGATTAAGCGGTTGAATTTGCTGTTTACTTTGTTGGGCGAAAGTGAAATATTTTTATTTACTGAAAATGACAAATGAAGTCACATTCATTGTTTGCTTCGATTGTTGCTAAACCAACCAATTATATTAACACACAACTAATTTATCAGGGTTCTTTTTAATAAAAATTGACAATACATTGAAACAAAACGAACAGCATTGGCCGGCAAATATTATTCCCCCGGTATGCGCCATAAAACCATTTGCTTTAGAAGCTTTTGGTGATGTAAGAACAGACAATTATTATTGGCTTAATGACTTTTTTAAAAAGGGACCGGATAGTGAACAAACCATCGAATATATAAAAGCAGAGAATGCGTATTACGATACCATGATGGCCGGTACCCTGCCTTTACAAGAAAAATTGTATACCGAAATGAAGGCAAGGATTCAGGAAAAAGATGAAAGCGTACCGTATTTTAAGAAAGGCTATTTTTACTACAGCCGGCAAATTGAGGGAAAGGATTATTATATTTTTTGCAGGAAAAAGGGTCGGCTGGATGCTGCGGAAGAAGTATTACTGGACGTGAATGCAATGGCTGAAGGGCATAATTATTATGCAGCCACCGGCTTTGCGCTTAGCATGGATAATAATTTATTGGCGTATGGTGTAGATACTTTATCCAGAAGAGAATATACCATCTATATAAAAAATTTAGAGACCGGAGAAATTTTACAGGATGCCATAGCAAATACAGAAGGCGATCCGGTATGGGCAAATGACAACCGCACAATTTTTTACACTGCAAAAAATCAGGTTACGCTTTTATCAGAAAAAATAAAAAAACACCAACTTGATACACCCTCCGGAGATGATATAATTGTATATGAAGAAAAGGAAGCGGAAAATTATATTGGGGTATCAAAAACAAAATCGGATCAGTTTATCCTTATTACTTCTCAGGCCACTTTATCATCCGAAATAAAATGGATAGATGCCAACAAACCCAATGATGAATTTGCTATTTTTCAACCAAGAATAAAAGAGGTATTGTATGAAGTTGACCACGCCAACGATCAATTTTATATAAGGACAAATCTTGCTGCAAAAAACTTTAAAATAGTTACTTGTCCGCAAGATAAAAAGGACTTGAACAATTGGGTAGATATGGTGCTGCACCGCGACGATACGCTGGTACAACGTTTTGAATTATTTCGTAATTATCTGGTGGTGGGAGAAAGAAAAGAAGGGCTTACCCAAATTCACCTTATTCAACTGCACAACAATACCAGTCATTATTTGGTCTTTAGCGAGCCCGCATACACCGCCAGTATTGGCAACAACCCAAACTATGACACAGAGATATTGCGTTTTAATTACACCTCGCTTATTACACCTGCCTCAGTGTATGACTATAATATGGCACAACAAGAAAAAGTTTTGATGAAGCAACAAATTGTATTGGGAGATTTTAATACATCAGATTACACTAGTGAACGATTCTTTATTACAGCAACAGACGGAACAAAAGTTCCTGTATCGGTGGTGTACAAAAATGGATTTATTAAGGATGGTAATGCGCCCTTATTATTATATTCTTATGGCAGTTATGGCATTAGTTCGGAGGCTGCATTTAGTAGTGTTCGCTTAAGCTTATTGAACAGAGGTTTTGCATTTGCGATTGCGCATATTCGTGGCGGACAAGAAATGGGCAGGCATTGGTACGAGGATGGAAAAATGTTAAAAAAGAAAAACAGCTTTACAGATTTTATTGATTGTGCCGAATATTTAGTTGCCAATAAATATACCAGCAGCAAACATTTATACATCAACGGTGGTAGTGCCGGTGGCTTATTAATGGGCGCCGTTGTAAATATGCGCCCTGATTTGTGGAATGGGGTTATTGCCGCGGTGCCTTTTGTAGATGTAGTTACTACCATGAGCGATGCCTCGATACCCCTTACAACAAATGAATATGACGAGTGGGGAAACCCTGCCGATAAAGAAAGTTACTACTACATGAAATCTTATTCTCCTTACGATAATGTGGAAAGCAAGGCTTATCCAAATATGTTAATCACTACCGGACTGCACGATAGCCAGGTGCAATATTTTGAACCGGCTAAATGGGTGGCAAAATTGAGGGCATTAAAAACAGCGGATAATAAAATTTTTTTATTTACAAATATGGAGGCTGGTCATGGTGGCGCTTCCGGCAGGTTTAAGCCTTTAAAAGACAAAGCAAGGGAGTACGCTTATTTGTTTACGCTGGAAGGAATAAAGGAATAGTTTATAAATGAGATTTAATATAAAAAATTCAGGGAATAACCTTTTCAGATTCATCAGGTTCGGGGATTAAGCGTTCCATATTAGGCAGGCTATTAAAAATATGGTCATGTATTTTATTATAAAATTTGCCTTAAAATATCCGGCGTATAAAAACATAGGACATGCTGATTTTAATTGGAATTTCAATAAACAAAAATAATTTAAACTGTATTTAAATACTATAGAAAACGGGCTTTATGCGCTTGATATATTTACCATAGAAGGCAGGTTAATAAAACAATTTTCTATAAATTTATTAGGGGAAAATCCTATTAAAGATTTTGAAGTCGGTAATTACTTACTGGAAGGAAAATACCAGTTGGTATTGTATAATAAAATCTTTACTATTTCAACCTTCCTTATAAAGAAATAATAATATAGTCAAGGTAATTCTGCCCGCAAATTAATGCACACCTTAACTATTTGATGGTATTAATACAGTACAATCATATTTCATTTCTTTGAAAACAGCAAACCTATTGACGGAATTTTGTATAACAAGGTTGTTTGAGTATAAATGTAGTTCCTGTCAAAGCCAATGATAATGCGGTCAGAATAAATAAATACATTGGAACAGGCAGCTAAATCCCCCCTAATCCAATAAATAAAATGCTAAATTTATTTGCTCAGCAGGTAGTATTTTATAATTTAATGCCGCTTATTTCACCGAGGTTCCTATGGTATTCCTCATTGTGATAGTAAGCGTTACACTAAAAAAAACTGCCTAAAACCCATCAAATTAAAACGGCGTTTGTTGCGGAAACCCTTTGTCAAATTAATAATAAATTGGAATATCGAGAAAAGTAGATATATCTTTACGATATGGATAAGGTAGAAATATTTAAAGCGCTTTCCAACAAATCGAGGTTACAGATATTAGAATGGTTAAAAGAACCGGCCACCCATTTTCCGGAACAGCCAGCCGGTTTTTCCTCCGGTGTATGCGTAGGACAAATTCAAAAAAAAGCAGGTCTTACCCAATCTACTATTTCAGAATATTTATCTATCCTGCAAAGGGCCGGGCTAGTTAGCGCAACCCGTCAGGGCCAATGGACTTATTACAAAAGAAATGAAGAAACTTTTTTTCTTTTAAGTCAACTTATTAGATCAACAATTTAAAATAATATAGGCATGAATACAGACAATCTGTTTAAACCATTTAAACTAAAAACATTAAATTTAAAGAACCGTATTGTAATGGCACCAATGACGCGATCCTTTTCCC
Source organism: Ferruginibacter sp. (assembly GCA_043732685.1). Taxonomy (GTDB): domain Bacteria; phylum Bacteroidota; class Bacteroidia; order Chitinophagales; family Chitinophagaceae; genus Ferruginibacter. The sequence continues at coordinate 14,567 of JAYTHI010000009.1, forward strand.
CTGAAGGCATTCCAACCCCTGCTGTAGCTGACTATTACCGTAAAAGGGCTGAAGGAGAAGTTGCTTTAATTTTATCCGAAGGCACCGTAATTGACCGGCCATCTTCGAGCAATGATGCAAATATTCCGCATTTTTATGGCGAAAAAGCACTTGCCGGCTGGCAGGAGGTTATTAATAATGTTCATACCGGCGGAGCTCAAATGGGGCCTCAGATCTGGCATATGGGTATTATGGATAATCACCATTCCGGATGGTTACCAAGCCAGCCTTTTGAAGGACCATCAGGCTTAAACCGACCGGGCTTCAAAAATGGTAAAATAATGACCGAAAATGATATTGCGGATACCATCACTGCTTTTGGTAAGGCTGCTTCCGATGCCAAAAAATTGGGTTTCGACTGCGTGGAAATACATGGGGCGCATGGTTATTTAATTGACCAGTTTTTTTGGGAAGCAACAAATGAGCGCACCGATATTTATGGCGGCAAAACCATAGAAGCGCGCAATCGCTTTGCCGTTGAAGTTATTAAAGAAGTACGCAGACAAGTAGGAGAAGATTTTGCGGTATTGCTTAGATTGTCTCAGTTTAAGCCAGCAGCTTATACCAATCAATTGGCAAAAACGGCTGCTGAAATGGAAGCCTGGCTAAACCCCTTATCCGAAGCTGGTGTTGATATTTTTCATTGTTCTCAAAGACGTTTCTGGGAATCTGAATTACCGGGTTCTGACTTAAATTTTGCGGGATGGGCAAAGAAAATAACAGGTAAAGCAACTATTACCGTAGGTTCTGTTGGTTTAACCGGAGAGTTTTTAGCCGCATTTGCTGGAGAAAGCTCTCAACCAAGTTCATTGGATGAATTGATGCGTAGAATGGATCGGGGCGATTTTGACCTTGTTGCTGTTGGCAGGCCATTATTAAGTGATCCCAATTGGGCAAAAAAAATTCATGAACATCGTGACAGTGAATTGAAGGGATTTACTAAGGACGCTCTGGCGCAATTAATCGTAAATTAACAGGTATTAAAATATTATATTTTGCAAATAAATAAGTCGCTAATTTAAACTGGCGGCTTATTTATTATAACTCCATTGGACGTTTGTAAATAAATTAATATGTACTCTATTATAAATGAACCACTCTTTCTTGTTCCTGAAACTTTGTTATATTATTTAAAAATTAAGTTAAATAATATAACAAATCTTGGTAAAAAAGCGATTATCATTTACTATCTTGTAAATTAATTAGATTTAACCGAACCCATCAAACTTTAAAGAACTAGCTAATAAGTATATTCCCATAGCCTCATTCAATTAATTTACGTTCCGTATTCACCTTATCAAGTATATTTCACAAGTACATTTAAAGTGCTTGCTGTTTTTAAATTAAGTACGCCAAAAATGATAATACAAGAAATAATTTTGCCTTTTGATGCACAATTGCCAAAGGCAAGAATTTTACGTGCCGGAGCTATAAGCTGTATGTATGAAAATGGAAATATTCGCTACATCAAACTGGGTGACATTGAAATTTTAAGTAAGGTTTATGGCGCTGTAAGAGACGAAAATTGGGGAACAGTTCCATGCAGGATTACAGAGGAAAAAATCACCAAAACGGAAGAGGGTTTTATTATAAATTATACCGCCCACTATGTACAAAACGAGCTGGATTATAAGGCGGATTATAGTATAGAAGGAAAGGCAGGAAATAGCATCGTTTTTACAATGCATGGTAAAGCAAATGCTACCTTTAAAGCAAATAGGATTGGCATTTGCGTACATCATCCGATAAAAGAATGCAAAGAAAAAACGGTAATCATAACAAAGCAGGACGGCATGTTTTATCGGTCCGCCTTTCCTAAACTTATAAGTTCCGAAACCATTTTTAAACAAATAAAAAAAATGCAATGGGAAACTAAAAATAATTTAACCATTCACCTATTATTTGAAGGCGCGGTTTTTGAAACAGAAGATCAACGAAACTGGTCTGACAGCTCTTACAAAACCTATACCCCTCCGCTAACATTCCCCACCACCACTGAGCTGGTAATTGGCGAAACGCTTTTACAAACTTTTACACTAAGACTATCCGGCATAACCAATACTCCAACTACTGTTGTAAATAAGATTAAAAATAGAAAATTACCGTTTCCGGCAATTGGATATTGCCGGCAAAATAATGATGCTAAACTTACAGCCGCAGAAATTGACATGCTTGGCAAAATTCCCTTTGAACATTATAGAGTAACCTTATTCATGGAGGAAAAATATTGGACGCATCATTTGGAAATTGCCCTGGAAGAAGCAGAAAAATTAAATACTAAATTACAGCTCGTGGTATATTTTGGAGCAGCTATTTCCGAATCGGTAAATAAATTAGTTTATTATTTAAATGATAAGCAATCGCTGGTGCAAAGTATATTGGTATTGCAACACCATACCAATGTTACCCCCCAGGACTTGTTGAAACAGGTTTATCCTCCATTTAAAAAGGCTTTGCCCTTTATTAAAATTGGGTATGGTGCAGCATCTTCATTTGCAGATTTAAACAGATCCAGGCCAATTGAAGCTCCCTGCGATTTTGTTAGTTTTGGCTTCAATCCGCAAGTACATTCCACAGATGCCAGATCATTTATGGAAAGTGTACAAAACCAGCAGGATATGATGGAAACCTTAAAAGACTTTACAAAGGGTAAAGAAATATATATTGGGCCGGTTACGTTGAGCCACGACAACTTAAACCAGCTTGATAAGGATGAAATAATAATAGCCAACCAAAATCTGCATGCAGCTTTAAGCATGCAAACATGGTTAACAGCCTGGTGGACTTTATTAACTATTCAGAATTGCAGCGCAGCAAAAAGTATTAGTTTTTTTCAGTTATTTGGTGCACAGGGTTTATTACAGCTTAGCGCTAGCATAAATGGTGAGCCTCCCGTACTTAAAGCTTCTCCCTTGTATGAAATGCTGGTTACCATTAAAAAATTTAAACCGGTAACTATTATAAAAAAATTCTTAAATGAAAATTTGGTATTGGATGGTTTATTGTTAGAAAATAAAAAACATGAACGACTTTTTTTTAAGGTGCCCGATGAAATATTAAATTTTAAAAAAGTATAAAATTTAGATGGTATTTTAAAAGAATCTTGCAAGGGTAATAATACTAATATTTTAAAAATCAGTTTTATTCAACCACTCCTTAAAAAATCAAATTATAATAAATGAGCTTTCGTTTCTCTAATTTACAGGTTGCTTAAACTCATAAAACTGTCAGCTTCTACCTTAAAACTAGCCTTACCATTTACAACCCTTATTATTTTACCTTGTTGGATATTTTTTAGTTTGTTGGTTACAACATTATTTAATGCAGTAACCTGCCGCGGAAGTCCGGATAAATTTACAATCCTTGCAGCACCACTATTTACCAGGTGCAGTACATAAATTCCTTTTGCATTGTCTCCCAACGCTGCACAAGAAATATTCTTGCCGTCAGCCATAACCGCCATTGCTTTTAACCCTTTTGGTGTTGCAGCCAATTGCTTTAAATTATAAAATCGTTCTGTTGGTCTTAGGGCTTCATTGTTGCCAAAAATACCGCCGCCCGCAAGCGGACTATAATCTGATGTAAGTTGCCATTGTAAAATAGACAGGGGCTCGCATATAGCCAGTAACCTAATGTACAATTCTATTTCCTGAAGCGCATAGGAAGACTCTTCAAAAACTGCGGGATAACCCCATGCCTGTGCATCAATACTGCCTTCTGCAACAATTAATGGCTTGTTTATTTTGGCGGCAATAGCAGCCCATTTCAATAAAGTTTCTTTATCGCAACCGCGCCAGCTATGGAAAGAAACTGCACCAATAAATGGGTAAGCGGTAGTGTCATTTAAAGCTGCATATACAAATTTATGACTGGTTGCATCTGAGTTATCGCCCAGCAATAATTTTGTTTGTATACCTCTTTCTGCAAAGTATGCCCCAAGTCCTTTTATTAACTCCAGGTGCTCTTCTGCAGTTTGGCGAATGTTTATTCCAAGATCAGATTCGTTAAATGAAAACATGGCCGGCTCAACGCCATAATTGTCCTTCAGGTAAACAATATAATCTGCTATGGATTTATATATTTGTTGCATACTATCCTTGTTTAAAGGATTGCCCCAAATACCATCTGCCCCCGGATTAAATTTAGGAACACCTACTACAGACCAGGCCGGTCCGCTCCATGCAGATAAAATAAAGGGTATATCCATCTTACCCAATCGCTGCGCCATTTCCATTGCATGCAATACCGCGGGGTGTAGTTTTCCATTTTTAGCGTCGGCTATTGGATCACTATTTTTAACCGGTTGCCAAAAACGCCAGGGCATTTCAACCCTGCCCCAGGCTACCCGCATATTTTTTAGGCAATAATCAATAACAATAGGATCTGCCTTGGGATTTTGTAACCTGAAATTTCCACCAAAACCATCAAAGCTGTTCCCTGTTTTATGGGTATTTATATTTATGGCTATTGGTTTGTTATCTATAGCCCCATCAACATTTATTACTAAAGTATCCCTTGCAATTGAACCCTTTAATATTATCCCTTTGTGCAGGGGGAAATTTATGGTTAAGTTCTTGTCGTTTCCATAACCGTCCTTGCTCATGCCTGGATATAATGGAGGCGCAACAGAAAAATTTACCCCTAATTTATTTGAAGGAGATACAAAATTCAAGGAATGTTCAGCGTTAATAATATACCTGTTTAATGTTTTATTATCTACTTTTAAAGACCGGGCAGTTTTTTTATCTGCCTGAATGCTGCTATTGGTTTTATAATTATCTGGCAGCGTAAGGCATAAATAAATTCCGTCTATATCCTGGTCTGCATGGGCAGTTACGTCTACCATTATTTTAATTTTTCCTTTACCAATATCTTCTACTTTTTCAATAAAGTATAAACTATCAATACCGGTGGTAACAATTTGCTGATTTCCATCGCGCATATACTTTGGTCTTTGCCTTTCTTTACCGGTTGCCTTGGTGAAACTTCCATTTTTACCAACAACTTTTATACTGGTCTCGAAAGGCATAAGCTGGCCTTGTATTTTAATGCCGGCCATATTACCCCAGGGTTGCAGCTGTGCCTGACTAAAGCTTTGCAGAAAAATAAAAAAGCTACCAGCAAGAAGGGCTACTACTTTAAGTAAAATTGTTTTGTTGGTCATTGGAAACTGTATTAAAAATTATTTAATTAAATATTGAATCAGCTTTTTATGCAAAGTAGCTTACTACTTACTGCCTTCCTTTCTTATACAGATGGTTATTATCAAATAAACTGACTTTAAAAAGGAGCTGTTTATACACTGCAAAATGGCTTTGCAATATTAGCCTCATTATAAGGGCTGGAGTCAATTTTGTAAAAATGGAATATTAACGGATAAACAATTATCAATCTTAGCATTCACTGCAGAAAAGTTGCGGGTTAAAAAAGTATATGGCCGGGAAGTCGGAAAGCCGTTTTGGTAAAAAAATTTACTGAAGTTAAGAAATATAGTTTTTGCGATTTAGGAAACGTATACTTTTAAAAGGCTATTGAATTTTGGCGGGGAGGCGTAGGTTTTGAAGAAAAAACTATCCACCTTTTAAAAAAACTACCATTTACAAATCACAACGCTTCGGCAATTGACCTGTTTTTTAAAGATAATAAGGCTACCCAATTAACAGGGATATTTATTAACTTAAGCGGATTAAAAAATATAACGGTCATTAAGTAACCTCGATTAACCTTAAAAAACGCGACTATTTTTTAAGCGGTATAATTTGAAAGCGGTACTTTTTTTAATTCAGCATCCCTTTTTTCTTTATACCCTTCGCCTCCACAGCCGGCGGGCTGCGTAACTGCAACGCCGCTGCATTGGCTTCTTTCAAAAAAAATAAGCTGCGCATTTTTTATTGAATCCGCTCTTGGCGGACCGAACCCAATGAGGCGGCTTATGCAATTACTGGTGTTTTAAAAGGCATACTGCGAAGGGCATTATTTATTGAAAATGTAAAATTTGAATTGATAAAA
>JAYTHI010000010.1:0-2163 GCA_043732685.1 Ferruginibacter sp.
TAAAACCTCCATTTACCTGGTGATGTTGTTTTTTTCGCTGCTGGGTATTTATCAATTTGCTACATTGCCTAAAGAACAATTTCCGGATATTGTTATACCTACTATTTATGTGCAAACCATCTATACCGGCAACTCCCCTAAGGATATTGAGAACCTTGTAACCAGGCCGATTGAAAAGCAAATTAAAGGTATTACCGGTGCCAAAATTAAAAAATTTACCAGTACCTCTCAACAAGATTATTCGGCCATAATTGTTGAGTTTGACACCAAGGTAAAAACCGAAGTAGCACTTCAAAAAGTAAAGGATGCCATTGATAAAGCAAAGCAGGACCTGCCAACAAACCTTACGCAGGAACCTACTGCACTGGAAGTAAACTTAAGTGACCAGCCCATTATGTATGTAAACCTAAGCGGTGATTATGATATGATGCGATTGAAAAAATTTGCTGATGACCTTAAAGATAATTTAGAAGACCTGCCACAGATAAACCGTATTGATATTGTAGGTGCGCCTGAAAGAGAGTTTCAGATAAATGTAGACAATAACCGCATGCAGGCGGCAGGAATAACTTTTGATGATATTGCCAATGCTGTTCAAAGAGAAAATCTTGATATATCCGGAGGATTACTTGATGTAGGTTCTATGAAGCGTAACCTTCAATTAAAAGGCCAGTTCAAAACAGCTTACGATATACAGGAGGTATTGGTACGCAATACCGGTGGCTCTCCCATCTATTTAAAAGATATCGCGCAAATAAAAGATACCACCAAAGATGCAGAAAGTTTTGCACGATTGGATGGCAAAAATGTTGTAACCCTAAACATCATCAAACGCAGTGGCGAAAACCTGATTGAAACAAGTGATGGTGTAAGAAAAGCAGTGGCGGAGGCCAGGGGCGTTTTATATCCTTTAAATTTAAATGCCGTTATAACCGGCGATCAAAGTATTAAAACAAAAACCTCTTTTAATGATTTGGTTACTTCTATTATCATCGGATTTATTTTAGTGCTGATTGTGCTGATGTTTTTTATGGGTGTTACCAATGCCTTCTTTGTGGCACTATCTGTACCACTGAGTATGTTTGTAGCTTTTGTATTTTTACCCGCTGCCGACCTGGTTGTAGGCTCGCATGTTACCCTCAACTTTATTGTATTATTTGCCTTATTATTTGGTTTGGGTATTATTGTAGATGATGCCATTGTAGTGATAGAAAATACCCATCGAATATTTGTTGAAAGCAAGGGCAGGTTGTCAATAAATATGGCAGCAAAATCTGCCGCAGGCGAAGTTTTTATTCCGGTATTGGCTGGTACACTTACAACCCTTGCGCCATTTTTTCCACTATTATTTTGGCCGGGAATTATAGGCAGGTTTATGGTTTACTTACCTACCATGTTAATTTTTACATTAGCTGCCTCTTTATTGGTTGCATTTATAATGAACCCCGTTTTTGCAGTAGATTTTATGAACCATCCGGAGGGAGAAGAAAAACCTAAATCTACCATCTTTAGAAAACCTATTTTTCTTACAGTCATAATAGCTGCAATTATATTGTATCTATCTGTTATATTCCCTGACGCTGCGGGATTGAAAATAAATATTTCAAATGATGGAGGAACATTAAATATATTCTTTGCCAACCTTTTAATCTTTGCCGCATTATTGATGATATTTAATGCGTACATATTAGAAGATGCTGTTCATAATTTCCAAAACAAGGTATTGCCTTATATTATGGGGCATTACGAAAAACTACTTCGATGGGCATTAAAAGGCTGGCGTCCTGTGCACCTTTTATTGGGTGTAGTGGGGCTGCTTATTTTCTCGGTTTTTGTATTTGTTGCTTCCGTTAAAAGCAATAGAGTAGGTGTTGTATTTTTTCCTAAAGGCGATCCCAATCAAATATATGTTTACCTTAAATTACCGGTAGGTACCGATGTGCAGTACACCGATTCTATTACACAAATTTTAGAAAAAAGAGTGTACAAAGTATTGAATGTAGATCCGGTAAAAGACAAAAAAAATCCGGTGGTAGAAAGTGTTATCAGTAACATTGCCATCGGTGCAAGCGACCCTGCAGCCGGCGATAGAAGTACCCGAAGTGAGTTGGGAAGAATACAGGTTTCTTTTGTTTCATTTGAAAAAAGACATGGCGTTTCTAC
>JAYTHI010000011.1:0-7418 GCA_043732685.1 Ferruginibacter sp.
AACTAGACTAAAGTATCGCAATCTTTTTATTTTTTCCAATTTTGTATTTCAATTATATTGCCATCAATATCTCTGGCGTAAACAAAAGTTAGTATACCAGCATTTTTAACAACTGTTTGTACTAATTCTCCAACCTGGGTACCTCCATTCAACAACAACTGTTTTAAAATTTCTTCAACATCATCTACTTTAAAAGCAATATGTCCAAATCCCTTTCTATTAGGTACCGGATGTAAATTATTTTCATTTACATCGTATTGAAAAATTTCTAAAGTTGGTAATTTTTCATCATAACCGGGCAGCGCTAAATGTATTCCCGTAAAATGTGCATTGGGTATCCCGGTGGCTTTATCTAACCAATTGCCCGCCAGATCTCTTTCAGGATATAGGGCGATGCAACCAAATACTTTTATGTAAAAATCAGCCAGCCTTCTCCAATTGTCAGTTATAATATTTACGTGTGCAAAGGTTATCATTAAATATGCCGGCTATTTTATTGTTCGGTCACTACATTTACTGGTGTAGTAACTTAAAATTTGTTTGAATCAAAATTACAGCATTGATTGCAAAATATATAACCCATTCGTAACATCGCCTTTAAATACTACACCGTTTCTAAAAAACTATATTTGCAAAAAGTTTTTTATGTTTCGTAAACCAGTTTTTGTCTATTGCCTTTTAGCATTTATAGTTACCTCCTTAAATGCACAATCTGTAAAACCTATCGTTAAAAAACAAATAAATATACCAACAGATACAAGGCCAAAACTTGTAGTAGGTATAGTTATTGATCAGATGCGCTGGGATTATTTATATCGCTTTAATTCACTATTTGGCACAAGTGGTTTTAAACGATTGATGGGAGAGGGCTTTAGTTGCGACAATACGCTAATTCCATATACACCAACTTATACAGCGCCCGGGCATACTTGTATTTATACGGGTAGCGTACCGGCCATACATGGTATTGTTGGTAATAATTGGTATGATAAAGCAACCAATGCAATAATTTATTGCACAGATGATTCTACAGTAACAACGGTTGGTAACATAAGTAATGCCGGTAAAATGAGCCCTAATAATATGTGGGCTACAACCATAACTGATGAGCTTAGGCTAAGCAGCAATTTTAAAACTAAGGTTATTGGAATTTCTTTAAAAGATCGTGGTGCAATTTTACCTGCCGGACATACTGCCAATGCTGCTTACTGGTACGATGATAAAGGCGGTAAATGGATCACCAGTAGCTATTATATGCAGGAGCTGCCAACATGGGTTGCAGCTTTTAATGCAAAAGATGAAGTGGCAGTATACATGAGTAAAGATTGGAACACTTTGTTGTCCATTAATAATTACAATCAAAGCGCAGCTGACGATCAGCCTTACGAAAACCCCATTAAAGGCGAAACCACCGTTACATTTCCACACAAATTATCAGCCATCGGCGATGCTAAATACAGCGCCTTTAGAACCACCCCTTATGCCAATACTTTTACCTTCGACTTTGCTAAAAAAGCCATTGAAAATGAAAATTTAGGAAATAGTGTGGCCACTGATTTTTTAACGGTCAGCATATCTTCAACAGATTATATTGGTCATAGTTTTGGTCCGAATTCTATTGAAATTGAAGATACTTATTTGCGGCTTGATAAAGACATCGCTGAATTTTTACAATACCTCGATAAAAAATTAGGTAAAGGAAATTACCTCACTTTTTTGACTGCAGATCATGGCGTGGCGCATATTCCCGCATTTTTAGCTGAACATAAAATACCGGGCGGTACCTTTAATGAAGAAGAATTTGCCAAAGAAATTAATCAGGATATTGAAAACAAATTCAGCTTAAAAAATCTGGTGCAGTCGGTACAAAATTACCAGGTTTACTTAAATCTAAAGGAGATAGAAAAGCAAGGAAAAAATCAGGATTCGATTGTTGGGGAAGTAATAAAATTATTAAAACAAAAGCCATACATCATCAATGCTTTTGAGACCGCAAAAATTATGCAGACAGCCATTCCTGAACCGCAAAGGTCAATGATGATAAACGGATACAACCCAAAGCGCAGCGGAGATATTCAGTTTACATTTAAACCCGGTTATTTTGATGGTGGAAAAAAGGGTACCACGCATGGTTTATGGAATCCTTATGACGCACATATTCCGTTATTATTTTTTGGATGGAATGTGAAGCAGGGATCAACAAAGCGAGAGACCTACATGACAGATATTGCAGCTACTCTTGCAGCCATGTTACAGATTCAAATGCCCAACGGCTGTGTGGGGAAAGTAATAACAGAGGTGATTAAATAACGGAGTTAAAACACCTTATAAACCCTTCCAAAAGAAGGATTTATAAGGTACGCCAGGCTGGCTAAATTTAATAAAAATATGTTCAATTTCAGAAAGACTACCTTAAATATTCTCATTTAATTATATGCTATGCAAGAACAATTTGATCAATTAATAAATAGTTTCATTGATACCAAAATTGGCATTTCAACCCATTTTTTATCCGCTGATCTTTCTCAAAAAATGCAACAAAATATCCGGGATTTACAAGCGGATGGAAGACTGAAATTTGCAGGAATCGGTAATGATAAAATTGCTGCAGCTACGCAGCAAATGCGCGGCGATAAAATTTTTTGGCTGGATAAAAAAAATAATAATTCCAATGAAATGGAATTTTTGGATAGGATAGAAGCCTTCATTCAGTACCTTAACCAAAGCTGCTACACAGGCATTAATGACTATGAATTTCATTATGCAGTTTATGAACCTGGAACGGCATATAAAAAACACAAAGACCAGTTTAAATCGGATAACAACCGCAAATTTTCCCTGATCTGTTATTTAAATGAAGACTGGTCCGTAGATGATGGTGGACAATTAAGGATTTACCAAAATGACCAGATGCAAAGTATTGAACCCAATGCACAAAAAGCAGTGTTTTTTAAAAGTGATGAAATGGAGCATGAAGTAATGATATCCCATAAAGCCAGGATGAGTATTACCGGTTGGTTGAAGCAGGTATAGTTTTTTATTATTCTACATCCTGTAGTGTAGATTAATACTTATCGCCATTAAAATGCTGTACAGGCTGGTTACAAATAAACGGAGTGATGCCCGATATTTTTATACTTATTTTTATTCAATTTTTGGCTAATAAAATCTTTATGTAAAAAATAAACCTGCCACAATTTATAGTGATGGTTGTACGCTGTACAGCATTTAAAAGCAAAATATTTCATCTATTAAATACGCCGTTGCACAACCTATTTTATGGAGATATGGTTAAGGTATTAATTACAGCATAAATTCTTTTCTACAAGCAATTATCTCTAAGCATTTGCATATATTGAACCCCTTTTTCACGGGCAAAATTTATATTATTATCAGGTATTCCTTCCGGATCAGGATACTTTTCCAATGCTTTTTCTATTTGTTCTTCACGCAGTAAATGCAGCATCGGGTAAATAGATCTGTTGGTATAATTAGCCGCATCATTAACAGGTGCACCACCAAAAATATACTGCGGATGAAAACTTGCTACCTGGTAAACACCTTCATAATTATTTGCTTCTATCATAGCCTCTGCAAGTTCTACTAAATCTAAATAATCATCAAATTGCTCAAATCCTTTCGAAAAAATAAGCAAACTGGTTACAATATTTTCATCTTTATCAAGGCGTATGCATTCCTGTAAAAATTCCTGCAGGCAGGCTGCTTTTTCTATACATTCTGTAACCTGATAATGGATGGTATTTTGTTTTATTTCTTTGGCTACAAAGGGGCAAAAATTACAATCTGCCACCACTGTGCTGATCCATTTTTTTGTTTGTGCTATTATTTCTAATTCGGTCTTCATGGATTGAGTTTAGTATTTGTTAAACTAAAAAATCCTTCACAAAAATGTGAAGGATTTAATATTATATTATTGTGTATACTAACCTAAATTAATAATCTTTGTTGTAACCTCCACCGCTTCCGCCGCTTCTGTTGCCACCGCTTCCGCCGTAACCGCCACTGCCGCCGCTTCTTCCGCCGCCACCACCGCTACCACCGTAGCCACCACCACTGCCACCGCCGTAACCGCCGCCGCCACTTTTCTTATAGCCTCCACCGCCGCCGCTTCCGCCACTGCCACCGCCGAAGCTACGTTTTTTAAATCCGCCTGCACCGCCTTCGCCTTCTGTACGTGGTTGAGATTCGTTAACGATTAATTTACGACCTTGTATTTCACTTTCGTTTAGATTTGCAATAGCAGTTTTCGCCGCTTCTGCATCATCCATCTCAACAAAACCAAAACCCTTACTGCGGCCGTTCATTTTGTCTTTTAGAATTTTAGCACTGGTAACAGTACCAAATTGTGTAAATAGACTGCTTAAGTCTTCGTCGGTCATTGTCCAACTAAGATTACCTACGTAGATGTTCATTGTAAAACTTTTTAAATTAAATAAAAATTATAATGATTTAGTTAGTACAATGAACTGAAAACAAGCTTCTAAAAAAGACGACTATCAGCTAACGACGGGTTACAAAACCATTATTGCAATACAAATGTAGCTATTTATTTAAAAAAACAATAATTTTCAAAAAATATTCATATACCAGGTTTTTCTATTATCATTTGGGCTAAACGGCTATCTCTTTGGTATACGTCCTTTCTAAAATTGAGCAGGCCTTGTCTATCAACCCAAACGGTAAAATAGGCAATGAATACAGGTATTGCTGGTTTGAGCTTTACATATTGCTCTATTTTGTTATTCATTGCAGCTGTTATTTTTGAGCTGTTCCAATCGGGATTATTTTTTAATAAATATTGTGCTAGTTTTTTTGGCTCAGCAAGCCTGATACACCCATGGCTAAAGGCCCTGTTGTTTTCCTTAAATAAAGATTTTGCAGGGGAATCATGCAAATAAATACTGTGGGAATTTGGAAACAAGAATTTTACTAAACCTAAACTGTTATTTGGTCCGGGTTTTTGACGAATACTATTCCCATTCCATTCCATATTGTGTTCTGCTAAATAATTGGGATTTTTTTTAATTCCGGGTAAAATTTCTTTATTTAAAATACTTGCCGGAATATTCCAGTAGGGGCTAAATACAATATAGTTCATGTCACCATTAAAAATAACTGTTTTGTGTTCGTTTTTCCCAACTACAACGTTCATACTAAAAGCTAAACTATCCTTCGCATATACATGTAATTTATACTCCGGAATATTTACTACAAGGTAATCACCGGTAAGTTGTATCGGCACCCATCTTGTGCGCTCCATATTTACTATAATTTGTTCTATCCTTTTATTGATAGGATAATTAATCTCGGTCAGTAGTGCGGTGTTAATGATACCATCTTCTTTATACCCTAACCGATGCGCTAACCGCATTACCCCAATCATTAATTCGTTGTCGAAAATTGCAGTTTTATTATTTTCTGACAGGTCTCCAAGTAAAAATAATCTGGTACGGATGGCCAAAATAACAGCAGCGGAATCCTTTAATTTATATTCCTTTTTATCTGCCTTGATGACAGTAAAATCGTTATTAATTTTGATGTCATTGTATTTTTTTAAATAGGCTTTCAATAAATTGTACTGTCTGTACACCGGAGCATTTTCTAAAATATTATTTCCATTTAGCAAGGAATCCAATAATTGCCGGCTACTGATTTTTTTACGCGGCAACAACCATTCTACTGATAAAGATTGTTTTTCATTTACACCTTCCCATACCTTTTTTGCATAGGTCAAATACTGCGCTGTAAGCATAAGCTCTACTGTTGGTGATACTTTATTCATTTCATTGGCCGAATCAATTAAGTTGATGAATGCTTCTTTGTATGGTAATTCGTTCGAAATACCTTCTTCTTTAATATTCATTATTCTGTTGAATAAATTGATAGCAGGCTCAATCATACCCTTTTTGTCGTACCAGGCGTAAGCATAGTTTCTATCTGTATAAAATTTCTCCATCTCTGAAGAATATTCTTTAAAGCCGGGATAACTTGCTAAAAATAATTTTATATTATTACTGTCCAATTTAATAGTCTTCTGGTCGCTAAAATTTCCTTTTATACTTTTTTGTTGTACTTTATTAAGTAATGGAGAAAAGGGTTTTATAACTATTTTTTTTGGTGTGCTTTTACAACCTATAATCAGAAGGCTCAATAGAAGTGCACCTAACAAAATAGGGTAAGAATTTCTATGCAACATGCAATTTATTTTTATATTCATATTATAGATAGCCTACTTTTTTTAGACCATAGGTAGAAAATTAGACGCTTATTTTTAATAATTGAAAGGATCCATGGCATTCACTAAGCCTAATTAAATATAAGTTACAACAGTATTTTTATTAAAAGATTGTATTTTAATGGACCGATAATTTGGCAGTACCAACTTTCATGAGTGCGCATAAAAAAACCGTCCTGCTAAAAGCGGAACGGTTTCTTAAAATATTCAAATTAAATTATTCAGCGATTACTTCAAATTCAACTTCGGTTTCGTTACCGTTACCAAAATCAATTTTTGCCTTAAATGTTCCTAATTCTTTTACTTCGTCAAGTATGGTGATTCTGCGACGGTCAATTTCGTAGCCTTTTTGTTCTTTAATTGCACGGGCAATCTGAACAGAAGTTACACTACCAAATATTTTACCGGTTGTACCTGTTTTAGCACCAATTTTTAAAGCACCGTTGGTTAAGGTTGCAATTACACTATTAATTTCGGCTAATAATTTAGCTTCTTTCTTAGCTTGTTGTTTTACCTTTTCTTCTCTTTGCTTTAAGTTACTTGGACTAGCTTCGATAGCCAATTTAGAAGGGATTAAAAAGTTACGGCCATAACCATTTTTTACTGTTACCAGTTCGTTGGTACCGCCGAGGTTGTTTACATCCTGTATTAATATTACCTGCATAATGTTGCATTTTTACCCAATTCGCCGTAACGAACTTTCTCCGTTAAAAGATTAGGGTGGTTAAAAATTTTATTTTAAAAGATCTGTAACGTAAGGAAGGATCGACATTTGACGAGCTTTTTTTACTGCATCACTTACTTTACGTTGGAACTTTAAAGAGTTTCCTGTTAAGCGGCGCGGCAATAATTTACCTTGTTCGTTTAAGAATTTTTTTAAGAAATCGGCATCCTTATAATCAATATAATGAATACCCATTTTCTTAAAGCGACAATATTTCTTTGGACGCTTTTCAGCTTTAATTGCTGTGAGATATTTTATCTCGTTAGGTTTTGCCATGATTTATGCCTCCGATTTTTCGTTTGGAGAATATTTACCGCCGCTTCTCTTTTTATTGTTGTAGTCGACGGCGTATTTATCGAGTACAGTATACATGTGACGCATCACTGATTCGTCACGTAAAAGTTGAGTTTTCAACTTTTCATTGAAGATGGTTGGCGC
>JAYTHI010000012.1:0-2156 GCA_043732685.1 Ferruginibacter sp.
TGTGCTTAATTTGATTGATTAGATTTATGAGAGGAGTCATTTGGCATTTGGCTTTATTTTTTTGATTATAAAGTTTCCAAGTTTGTCACTTTAATAAACAGTCGATATCAATCAATTCACTAAAACTATTCCCAAATTATTTAAAAAAGATAAGGCCTCAGGTAAAAAAAATTTTGCTTTCTTCACCTTATTTGTTACCAGGTCAATCGAATAATTAAGTGCACCCACAAAATTAGCCTGCGTCAGATCGGTGTTTGTAAAAATAGCATTTCGGCAATCGGTACCTTCAAAATTCGACTGACTTAAATTACAATTTGTAAAATCTACTTCTTCAGCAATACAATTAATGAATTGTCCTTTTTTATAAGACTTGCCATAAAAACTGGAGAAGCTAATTTTAGATCCAATAAAATGTATAGAAAGCGGATTATTTGCCGCATGCCATGCAATACCAATCGCCTTTGAATCGGTAATGGTGACCTCATTAAACTGACTATCCTTAAATTTTATCAGCGAAATATCACATGCTTCAAAAACTGTTTTTTCAAAGATGCAGTCATCAAAAAAGCTTCCTTTCAAACTGCATTTATAAAACCTGCAACGCTCAAAAGTTTTACCGGCAATCTGTTTATCTTCCCAGTTTATGTTTTCAAATACTTTATTGAAGTGTACATTTGGTATGTCCTGATTTTGCATAATACCCAAGCTAGTTGAAGCAAAAAATTTAGTGGAAAAATCTTACAAAAGATAGCAAAGTAAAGGGCTATTTTTTCTGTCCCCTGCTAATTGGTTTACCATATTTTTTCATCATCCTGTCTTTCTTTTTCATAATAAAGTTAACCTTGCTATTTTTAGCAGATTTAGGATGAAAGCTTGGTCCCGCTTCATCTTTAGCCGGCGCTTTAACCTGGATGATCTTCATAAATACTTTTGGTATTTCCTCTTCTGTAAGTACATCAGATATCACCAATCCTTCAGGCAATTCCTTAATCGGAATTTTATATTTCATCAGGCTTTCAATAGCATCCTGTGCAGGTTTTTCGCTCTCCTTGATAAAGGTGATGGCGATACCTTTTTTATCGGCCCTGCCGGTGCGGCCTATGCGATGAATATAGTTTTCTTTAACCTCAGGCACATCAAAATTAATAACATGCGTTACCTCGGCAATATCAATACCACGCGCAACAATATCAGTGGCAATTATAAAACGGTAATTACCTTCCTGAAATTGTTTAACGGTATTAAATCGGTGGTTCTGTTCTTTGTTGGAATGTATAACACCGGCAGTTCCCGGAAACTTCGCTTCCAGTTGTGCATACAGGTCATCTGCCAATTGTTTGGTGGCAGCAAATACAAGGACCTTGGTCATTTCCTTATCGGTAGTGAGCAATAAATGCAGCAGGTTTACCTTGGTATAAAAATTAGGCACTTCATAGCCTATCTGCACAATATTTTCTAAAGGCGTTCCGGTTGGTGCAGCTTCAATTCTAACAGGATCATTAAAATAGGTATCCACCAATAATTCAACATCTTCAGTAATGGTGGCCGAAAACAATAAGTTTTGTCTTTTTGCGGGCAGCAAATCCAGTATATTTTTTAACTGCGTTCTAAAACCAAGGTTCAGCATTTCATCCACTTCATCAATAACCAATTGCTTGATGGACCTTGTTTTAAAAGCACCGTTCAAGGCAAGGTCATAAAGTCTGCCTGGAGTAGCTACAATAATATCCAGTCCTTTTTCAACTTCTAATTTTTGGGTATTGATATTTACGCCACCATAAACGCCCACCACTACCAGACTGGTATAAACGCTTAAAGATTTAATGGTGTCCACCACCTGCGCCACCAATTCGCGGGTAGGCACAATAATCATTATTTGAGGGTCTTTAACTTTACTAAATTTCCATTGGCGCAGGCAGGGTAATAAATAAGCAAAGGTTTTACCCGTACCGGTTTGTGCAATACCGCACACATCTCTCCCACTCATTACCACACTAAAAACTTTACGCTGAATAGTGGTAGGATTGGTATAACCCATATCATCAAGGGCAGATAATAAGGGGGTGTTTAAATTTAAATCATCAAAAGTCATAACGCTAAAAAAATTAATAGCTGCAAAGGTAACGGTTATTGTTTTGATGGGTTTTGGGGAGGGG
>JAYTHI010000013.1:0-7410 GCA_043732685.1 Ferruginibacter sp.
CCCACAACTGCACCCGTTGGTTTATCATTAATATAAAAATTACCTGCACAGTTTCTTAATTTATTGGTTGCCAATTCTACCGCATACCTGTCTTGCGCAATTACCGCCCCCGTAAGTGCATAAGGTGAAGTTGAATTTACCAATTCTAAAGCGGCCTCATAATCATTTTCATCATACACATAAATGGTAAGTACAGGACCAAATAATTCTTCACACATGGTAACATATTTGGGGTCGGTAGTTTCAATAACAGTTGGTTCAATAAAATAGCCTTTCGATTTATCGCAATGACCACCTGTTAAAATTGTTGCAGCAGCCGCGCCCTTTTTAACCTCTTTAATGTAGCCTTCGAGTTTATCAAAACTTTTTTCATCAATTACCGCGTTGATAAAATTGGTAAAATCTTCTGTAGTCCCCATCTTCATTGTTTTTAAAGCAGCTACTAATTTAGTTTTTACCTCCGCTGCAATATTTGATGGAATATATGCCCTTGAAGCAGCGCTGCATTTTTGACCCTGGTACTCAAATGCGCCCCTTGCCAATGCGGTAACCAACACATCCGGATTAGCAGATTTATGGGCAATAACAAAATCTTTTCCGCCTGTTTCGCCAACGATGCGCGGATAAGATTTATAGGTACCCATATTTGCACCAATGGTTTTCCAAAACTGATTAAAAACGCCGGTGCTTCCGGTAAAATGTACGCCTGCAAAATCGGGATGGCCAAAACAAACCTCTCCCAATGCAGGGCCATCAACATATACCAAATTTATAACCCCAGCCGGTAAGCCTGCCTCTTTTAAAATACGCATAAAAAGCTGGGCACTATAAATTTGCGTAAAAGCCGCTTTCCATACCACCACATTTCCGCACATCGCAGCACTTGCGGGTAGGTTTCCGCCAATTGCTGTAAAGTTAAATGGCGATATGGCCAAAACAAAACCTTCCAGCGGGCGGTACTCAACCCGATTGTTTATACCCGGACCGCTAATGGGTTGCTGGCGATAAATATCACTTAAAAAATGAACATTAAAACGAAGGAAATCAATTAACTCGCAGGCTGCATCAATTTCACCCTGGTACGGATTTTTACTTTGCCCCAACATGGTGGTAGCTACAATTCCAGCACGGTATTTTGTTGCCAACAGGTCGGCCGCTTTTAAAAATATATTCGCCCTGTTTTCCCAACTTAAATTGGCCCAGTTGTCTTTTGCTTTTAAGGCAGCATCAATAGCGGCAGTAACATGGCCGGCGTTGCCCTTGTTAAAATATCCCAGCAAATGCGCATGTTCGTGCGGAGGATGAATACCCACTTTATTTTCTGTCCTAATTTCTTCACCACCAATATACATCGGTATATCCGCCACTTCATTTTTTAACTGGTGTAAACTTTGTTTAAGGGCAATCTTTTCTGCTGAACCAGGTGCATAATTTAACACAGGTTCATTGATTGGTGTTGGGTAATAAAAATCTCCGTACTGCATAATGCTAATTTTATTTTGTTTGAGGTTTCTAAAAATTCAGTTGGAATAACATGCAAAGTAACACCCAAAATTTTATACAGCACTTTTCTTTACGCTAATAAAATTGGACTGCTTAATACTTTTTATGCAGTGCTAAGTAGCCACTGCGCGGTCAATTGAGGGTACCAATTTTTGTTCGGGTAATTTTATGGCTGGAATTATAGCCAATAATATAACAAATCCCGAAATTAAAAAACTATCCTGCAAAGCATAATGTTCAGCTATTTCAGGGCTATGATTGCGCAAATAATGAGCTGCAATAAAAGTATGGATAACCCCACTGAGTGCAATACCCAATGAGCCTCCCACTTGTTGTAACAGACTATTCATAGAAGTTGCCGAAGCTGTTTGTGCTGCCGTTACTGAATTTAATAAGGCCGTGGAAACCGGTGCCACTAAAAAACTCATGCCGATGCCACGTATCAGCATAGATAGTATTATTACCCATAACGCTGTACCCACATCAATCCTCGAAAATAAATAGAAAGAGAAACTTACAATTACAATACCGGCAACAGATATATTTCTTATCAATCCCTTATCCGCCATCTTACCGGCAAATGGCCTGGAAACCAACATCATTAATGCATTGGGAAGTAATATTAAACCAGATTGAATGGCAGTATAACCTAACATCCCCTGTAATAAAAATGGCAAAAAAAACATTCCGCCATATAAAGCAACCGACCGGATAATAATAATGATGGCGGCCTTTACAAAAACAGGTGACCGATACACGGAAAGATCGATAAGCGGTTGCGCCTTTTTAGCCGAATGTAAAAATAGACGCAAAGAAATAATACAGGTAATGATACCTCCGAGAAGCTCCCATGAACCAAAGCCATTTTTAGATATTACGGATACTGTGTATTGAATAGAAATAATAAAGATGACAAAATAAATATAACCACCCACATCAAAACTCGGTTTGCTATTGGGCTGAAGTTTTAAAAACTTAAGGTAACGTATGGTGAGTGCCATTACGACTATACCGATCGGTATATTTACCCAAAAAATAGATTCCCATCCAAAATAATGCGTAAGTACACCACCAAGGGTAGGACCAATTGCAGGCCCCATTACATTGCCTACGCCCCACCAGCCAATAGCGCTACCTCTTTTTTCAGCAGGATAACTTTCGCTTAAAATTGCCAGAGAAACCGGAGATATAATTCCACCGCCAATGGCTTGTACAACCCTTGCTGACACAAGCATTGGCAAACTATTGGATAAACTGCACAATAAAGATCCTGCAGTGAATAATATAATACTTCCTAAAAAGAGATTAAAATAACCA
Organism: Ferruginibacter sp.; assembly: GCA_043732685.1. Classification (GTDB taxonomy): domain Bacteria; phylum Bacteroidota; class Bacteroidia; order Chitinophagales; family Chitinophagaceae; genus Ferruginibacter. The sequence continues at coordinate 2,821 of JAYTHI010000013.1, forward strand.
ATGCGTTTTTTAAGCCAGTTGGTCATGGGTATAAACAAACAAAAAGAGATCATGTAAGCAGTAACAACCCACTCAATGGCAGGAATACCAACATTAAATTCTTTTCTGATAACCGGCAGGGATACATTTACGATGCTGCTATCTATGGCAGCCATCGAAGTGCCGAGCATGAGCGTTATAAGTATCCAAACATTTTTTTTCAATCTGTAATATTTACTTTCTTCGCCTTACAGTAAAAGCCTTTGCTGCTATGGATTTATCGCAATAATTCTAAATTTCTTTCCTTCCTGGCCAAACCAAACTTTACCCCCGTTCGTCATAACACCCTGGCTATTTCTAAAGAGCTGGTTAAAATTTAAGGTAGCAAAAGATAATTTCACTTCTTTTGTAAACAGGCTATCATAATTTTTAACGAGCGCTTCTTTATTATTTATTTTACCAAGAGGATATTTAACTACGGTGGCCAGACTATCTTTTTCGTTTAACACGATCCACTGCTGCAGTTTTTTAATAAAAACTTTCAATCCTTTTACATTGCTAACACCAGCTATATCCCATGATGTGGGTTTACTGCCATCTGTAAAAACGCTATCATCTTTTAATTCATCTACAGAAAGATCACTTACTTTCAATAATTCTGTAGGAGCCGCCGCCAATGCTTTGTTCAGGCTATCCATATTTGATATAACAGCTGCATCAGATGATTTTTGAGGCTGGTAACAACCGCTTAACAAAAAGGATATTATTATTATCGTCAGGTATTTTTTCATGTGTTTATTTTGTTGAACTGTCCCGGTTTCTAGGCATTTATTTTTAATGCAGCATCAACCTTGAGAGACAATCAGTTTGATCTTTTAAAGAACTAAATTTCCACTTTACTTATTATTTTTGCTGATCGGTTAAGTCATTATTTATTTAATGAAACGATTTAACTGAGGTAAAGACTATACCAATTCGTACATTACAAGACTTCAATTTGAAATGAAAAACTTAAACACTTTCTTCTTTTTCGCTCATTAAATAGGCTTTTATAAATCCATCCAATTCACCGTCCATAACAGGCGCAACATTACCTACCTCAAAATCTGTACGGTGATCTTTTATCATTTTATAAGGATGGAATACGTAACTGCGAATTTGGCTCCCCCACTCTATCTTCTTTTTGTTGCTGTTGCTGGCATCCAGTACTGCCTGGCGTTTGCGCATTTCTTCTTCGTATAGTCTGCTTTTTAGCATGGCCATTGCCTTTTCCCTGTTTTCACCCTGGGTACGTGCCTGCTGACATTCAACAATAAATCCACTTGGCCTATGTGTTAAACGTACTGCGGTTTCCACTTTGTTTACATTTTGTCCGCCACTACCTCCACTTCTAAAAAAGGCCCAGTCCACATCTGCCGGATTAACTTTTATTTCGATGGTATCGTCAATTAATGGGTACACATACACACTGGCAAAACTGGTATGCCGCCTCGCATTGCTATCGAAGGGACTAATGCGCACCAGGCGATGTACGCCACTTTCGGCTTTTAAAAAGCCGTATGAAAAAGGCCCGTCAAATTGAAACGTACAGGTTTTAATACCAGCACCATCACCCCATTGCCAATCGAGTTCTGTAACGGTCCACCCTTGTTTTTCGCCATACATTCTATACATACGGGCCAGCATTTCTGCCCAATCCTGACTTTCTGTACCACCGGCGCCACTATTAATTTGCAGCACCGCAGGCAAGGAATCCGCAGGATCGTTGAGCGTACTTTTAAACTCTGCTTCATCAATAGCTAGATTGGCTTTAGAATAAGCTTCTTTTACCTCTTCCTCGGTTGCTTCCCCCTCTTTCCAAAACTCAAAAAGTACGGCGAAATCTTCTACTAACGATACAGCATCGTTGTACATATTTACCCAATACTCATTAACCTTTGTTTCTTTTAAAATGGAAGTGGCCCGGACATTATCATCCCAAAAACCTGGTGAAAGTGCAAGTAGTTTATCATTTTCTATTTTAGATTCTCTGTTAGCGACGTCAAAGAAACCTCCTCAAGACCAGCACACGGTCTCTCATATCCTTCAAATTTTCTATTGTCATAGCTACAAAATTAAGGTGTTTTTTTTATCGGGCAAAAGGTTGAAGAAATTTAAAAAAAAAGCCAATTTTTAAATTTCAAATTAAACCCCTTATTAAAGCTATGTAATCTTATACCAAAGAAAAGAATTGAAAGCTCTACTTTTAAACTTTGGTAAAACAAAAACAATTAAAGCAACGCTTAATGATCAGGCCTTGCTTAAACTAAAAAAAACAATGCAATCAATGCATTGTTTTATAATTTAAAGGAGTAAATGACTATTTTTTAAAGGCTTTCTTTAATCTGTCCGCAGCATAAGCTTCTGCGTCTTTGGCTGATGGCACAACAGCACCCATACCAAAAAATTCATGAGTAGTTCCTTTATATAATTTATAATCAACAGCAACATTAGCCTTTTTTAAATTGTCAGAAAGCTGTTCCCCTTCCGTTCTTAAAGGATCGTATTGAGCAGCAATAATGGTAGTGGAAGGCAACCCTTTTAAATTAGCCGATACTAAAGAAATCATGGGGTCTTTACCCTGAGCAGGATTGCTTAAATAATTTTCGAAAAACCATTACATCATACCCGAATTTAATGGCGCTATGCTATCACTTTCTTTATAGGATGCGGTTGTAAAATCGTAACCGGCGATGGGATAAACCAGTACTTCATGTACTGGCATTTGTATTCCTTTATCTCTTGCCATCATGCTTACAGCTGCTGCTAATCCGCCACCCGCACTTTCACCTACCACAGCAATTTCCTTAATCGTTCCTTTTATGGTGGAGGCATTTTTTACAACCCAATCGTAAGCAGCATAACAATCGTTATGCGCTGTTGGAAACTTATTTTCAGGACCCTGCCGATAAGCTACTGAAACTACTACCGCCTCAGTTAAATTAGCCAATGCTTCTGCAGAAGCATTATAGGTGTTTATATCAGCTATAACCCATCCTCCGCCATGGTAATATACAATTACCGGATACACATATTTACCTGTTTTTGGTGTGTAAATACGGAGGTGAATTTTGCCACCCGGCACTGCAATGTCCTTACCTGTTGTATCTGTATTGTTTACCGGAACAATTATTTTATGTTCCAATAGTACTGCTATTGCTGCATCTGCCGGACTGGGTTGTTTTCGTGCCTCCACTGCGCTTAGTGAAACAATGGGAGGAGCATTGTAACTTTTTAATTTTTCAATTACAGCTGCCATGGGCCCTGTTAAATCCTTTCCCCAGCCTGGCTTTGCCCCGTTAGGCTCCAGATCTTCAGGTTTTTGATTTTTTACAGAAACACCGCCTGTACTTATGGAGGCACTGTCGCTTGATGATATACTTGATGCAGAATGATTGCCACATGCTACAAGAAGAAGTGAAAATAAAGCGGTGACAAATATATTTTTAAGAATAAAGAAATTTTTTTGCTGCATAAATTTTGTTTAATTAAATTTAACTTACCAACAAATATGCCCTAATTTAAATGATTGTATTTAAGCAAATTTCATAAAAAATATTGTAGAAGATTTTTCCAACATGCTGCCGGGTTGCCGCAATAAATACATTTCACGCATTGTAGATAGCTCAAAAAAAGCAATTCATTTGAATGCCTTTTTATGATGAGAAGAAAATTATTAGGGGTTATAATTTATGCACCTTAGGTATGCATTTATTTTTTCACCTAAACTACTGCTTAATTGTCTGCCAGGGTTGAAAACTTCCTTGTATAAAAGAATTAAAACTTATTGCATCAGCAACAGGTTAACTTTTTATAGGTAAAAGTCTTTATAAACCGTATCTTTTTCAGTCTAATATTGAAGACATAAATACATTATTTTCAATTTATTGTACAAACTAACAAAGGTTTATCCATTAAATATTTTATCCAAAAACGCGTTCCTAAATTTCCCCTCAGGGTCGTAATGAGCCGCTAATCTTTTAAAATCTGCTAACCTTTCGATATTGGCATTTATGCTTTCTGCATCCATGGTATACACTTTACCCCAATGTGGCTGAGCCTTAAATGGTGCTAATTGCTTTTCAATAATGGGTAGCAGTAACATCACCATGGCTTCTTCCAAATGCCAGGTGGTATGCAGCGCCACGCAAGTGTTTTTGTAACAGGGACTCATCCACAGCTCATCTGCTTTAATGGTTCGTATCTCTGATGTAAACAGGTAGGAAGAAATTTGTTCGTTTAATTTTTCCATTGCCATAATGGCTTCATAAGCATGGCTGATGGGTATAAAATATTCTGATTGTAATTCGGCACCTGCACTGGGTTTAAAGCCCATTTTAAAATGTGGTAAACTTTCAAACCAGGGTGCTGCAACACCCATTTGTGCAGTACAGTTTTCGGCAGATTGCCCTGTTACCGGATGCAAATCTGTTTTGGCAAGGGTGGCGCCAAATAACAAATCAGGAGCTGCCTTATTATCTTTATCATCAATCATTTTCATCCATACCTGATTAATGTTTTTATTGCGCCAATCGGTAAACAGGCTAACACTATAACCCATTCCCATAATGG
>JAYTHI010000014.1:0-7405 GCA_043732685.1 Ferruginibacter sp.
CCCATGCAAAAAAATGTACTATGCCCCATAGGGGTTACCTATTTGTAAACCCCAACAGTAAAATGTATTATGCCCCGTAGGGGTTACCTGTTGTACGCACTTAAAAAGGCAATGTATTAGTAAGATCAACTACAATTAATTTATCAGTTTTAAATAAATATGGAATAAATCTATTTATAGCTCTTATGAGCAAATATATAACCATGGCAGCTATAGAAAATGTTCCAAATAAAAGGCATAAAAAAAATTCCTTTATAAAAAAAAGTACCGTGGTTGACCTTACCCCAATGGTAGATCTTGGTTTTTTATTAATTACCTTTTTTGTGTTTACCACTACCTTATCTACCCCCACTGTTATGAATTTGAATATGCCTTACGATAAGGTTAAGCCCGATGATGCGGTTTGCGAATCTTGCGTACTTACTGTACTCTTATCCAAAAATAATATAATTGGATACTATGAAGGTTTTGCCGGTGCTGATAATAAAATAAAAAAAACCGGTTTTGGTAAAGAGGGTATCAGAAATATTATTTTGCAAAAAAGAAAAGCTGTAAATGCTGCAAAAGGAACTTCTGATGATTTTGTACTGATTATTAAACCTGGGACTGAAAGTACCTTTCAAAATTTTATTGATATCGTTGACGAGGTGGCAATTAATAATATAAAGCATTATTACAATTCCGAAACCGACCAGAAAGATATGGATTATTTAAAATCCCTGCCATAGTTATTACTATTTGTAGTTTGTTGCCGTAGCTTTTGAAAGTAATAATTTACATTACTATTTCGGCCTTTTTAAAATTTGCTTATTAATTTAAACCTCCTATAAATTAAAACACTTTAATACTGGTTTATCTTTGCGTATGATGAATAAATTATCGGGTTGGGAAGATACTATCGTAGCGTTGGCAACTCCACCGGGCGTTGGTGCCATCGGTGTAATACGACTTAGTGGTAATGCAGCTTTTACAATAATAAACAGCCTGTTTCCATCCAAAGATCTTTCTTCTAAATCTTCGCACACTATACATGTTGGTCTGTTAAAAGAAGCGGACAGGTTAATTGATGAAGTAGTTGTCTCTTTGTTTAAAGGTCCTAAAAGTTATACCGGTGAAGATGTGGTAGAAATAAGTTGCCATGGTAGCCCCTATGTGCAGCAACAAATAATTGAGGCTTGTATAAAACTGGGTGCCAGAATTGCCAAACCGGGCGAGTACACGCAACGCGCTTTTTTAAATGGAAAGCTTGACCTTGCACAGGCCGAAGCCGTAGCTGATCTTATTGCAAGTAATACGGCAGCTTCCCAAAAAACAGCTTTGCACAATATCAGGGGTGGTTTTAGTGAAGTGTTAAAAGCATTAAGAGAACAGTTGATAAGCTTTTCTGCCTTGCTGGAATTAGAATTGGACTTTAGTGAAGAGGATGTTGAATTTGCAGATCGTACAAAATTTTTCCAGATCATTCAATCGGCGCAAGATACCACTGCTCAATTATTACAATCCTTTCAATTGGGGAATGTTATAAAAAACGGTGTAACTGTTGCTATAATTGGTAAGCCAAACGCCGGTAAATCTACTTTATTAAATACGCTCTTAAACGAAAACCGGGCAATAGTAAGTGAGATTGCCGGTACTACAAGAGATACTATTGAAGAGGTATTGAATATAAACGGAATACTTTTTAGGTTAATAGATACTGCTGGTATTCGCGAGCACAGTACTGATGTTATTGAATTGGTAGGGATTGAAAGAAGTCTGGTGAAAATGCGTAGTGCCGATATTGTTCTCTATATTTTTGATGTGAAGGAAGTATCAAAGCAAGAATTAATATCAATCATCAATAGGCTAAATGAAAATAAAAATAAACTTATTTTAGTCGGCAATAAATCTGATGAAGCCGATATTCAAGTACTTAAAAAAACATTTAGTCCGATTGAAAATTTACATTTTATTTCAGCTAAAAATGATATTGGAATTTTTGAATTAAAGATTGCATTATTCAATGCTATTGTTGATCAGCTTCCTGTTACAGAAAATGTGATCATCACCAATGCACGCCACCATGAAGCATTACAACAGGTAATGGTATCTTTAAATGATATTGAAAAAGGATTGGAAGAACTGATATCCGGTGAATTATTGGCGCTTGATATTAGAAGGTGCCTGCACTATATTTCTGAAATTACAGGAGATGTATCCAATGAAGATGTGCTGGATTATATTTTTAGTAAGTTTTGTATCGGGAAGTAACAAGCATACAAAATAATTTATAACAACATTTCGGTAATCGAAATATAAATGTCAAAACGCTTTTTACAGGACGCTTTGACGTTGTTACATTTTTTGATATTTAGTGGTTTTGTACTTTTGTTTTTATACAATTTATTGTATTGCAAAATTTATTTTCTTAGCATCCGGGTCGCCAAAATCACAAACGCCCACTCTTTAAACTTAAAATTTCTCAGGCGATCTATGCATGAATTTTATTGCTCCAGCTGTTATCCCAAGCTGCAGGACTCGCCGCCGATGCAGTTTTATGGACATGTGAAAAACATGATGCGTTTTTTATTACGAAAGGTATGGTGTTTTGAAGAAATTTTAATGCTGGAGTTTTATTAATCAGCGGCGAGTCCTGCCACTTATGCTGCTACGAAAAGTTTTATAATTTAGGCAGATACTCGCCTAAGAAGTTTAGGTTGTGAAGTCAGGGAAGGGGAATTGGAGACTCGGAAGAAAAAATAATTTTAATTAAAACCCATCAAACGAACCCTAAAAATATGGCTTGTTTGGGTGGGTCTCCATGGTCAGGAATATACAGTTATGATTTACTCATACTGCCTGAATAAGATTTGTCCAGTACAACTTTAGTTACAGGTTATTGTGAATGGGTTTTTCATCCTGAGCATCATGACTGGCTTAATTTAGAAAATGGCCACTGTCTTACAAATTATCAGCCATTAAGCGAATTAATTAGTCTTTTAAAAAACCGAATTGATATAGACATTGAATGAGAATACAGGTATCAGGCAGCTTCTAATTACGACAGAATCATTTTCTTATTTATTAAATAGCTGGTGAATTGCCCGGCTTAATTTTATTATATTTAAAACCTATTATAATATTTTTAAAACTCATGGCCAAAGTTAAAAAACTGCAACTTTAAAAAAAACTATTCAACAGTACGAGCATAAAAATAAAGAGAGACTCAACAAACCGTCCGTTGGACTTGTAAATTATAATTTTTAAAAACGATTTTTTTATAATAGCTCGCCATCTTCCAGCATTTACATTTTCTCTGTTATACCTGTTATAAACTCAATTTCTTTTATAAATTATTTTCGCAAAAACTCTTATAAAAGCTGATTGTTTTTTTTGCAACAATATCGCAATGGTAGGTCTCCATAGCTTTTTTTCTTGCTGCAATCTGTATCTGCTGCATTAATGGGTAATTGTTATGTAGTTTCTTCAAAATAGTAGTTAAATTTTCAATATTTTCAATATCAAACACAAAACCATTTTCTTGATGAGTGACCATTTCTGAAATGCCTCCAACATTTGAAGCGACCACAACTTTTCCAGCACTCATAGCTTCTGCTATCACCATTGGTAAAGTCTCCTGTGTAGATGACATAACCAATATATCCGATTGACCCATAATTTTTTGTACCTGTTGTTGAGGTGTCCATCCATGAAAATTGATAAAGCTATCCAGATTATTTGCCTTTATATATTTATTAATTTCTATTTTATAGGACTCATCTTTAAAATCGCCTAAAATATCTAGTGAAAAATACATATTACTTTGGATCAATAGCTTCAAAGCTTTTAATATAAAAAGTATATTTTTCCTTGCCTCAATACTTCCAATATACAATAATTTATTATGAGAAAAATTTTTCAATGAAATCTCAAAATAACTTTGGTTTACTGCATTTGGAATTATGGTAGTTCTACTATTTTTGTTATTTTGAAATAGATTAGACGAATAATTAGATATGTGTATGATATTTTTAGGACAAAAAAATATCCCTACTATCCAATTGGTATAATAAACAAGTTTGTCTTTAATTAATCGTTGTAGTCTTGCTTCATTATAAGCCATACCATGAATAGTCACTATCTGGATTTTTTTTGATAATCCAAATAATTTGGTCAATAAAATATACCCGCTCATTGCGAAATGTACCACTGAAGGGTTAAACTCCAGAATATGTTTTTTAATCTCTGAAGAACCATAAAAAATAAAATTATACACATGCGGCATGCGGCCCTCGTAAGTATAATATATAGTGATGTTACTTGAATAATTTGAAACAATTGTTTCTGCAACCTCTCTGTTAAAAGAAACAACCCTTACTTCTATATCAAAATTTTTTAACCCTCGTAATAAATTTGATAATGCGGAAGAAACGCCTCCTTTTATGTCTTCTAAATTAACCGGAAGCGCAGGAATTATTATAAGTACTCTCATTCTAAGCTAATAAATAATTACAACTTTATTTAAAAAAGGAAACGAAAATTTATTATACAATTAATTCTATCAGGCATTTTATCTTTTGTTTTTATCTCCTTACCCATAAACATAATTGTTATAGCCGTATCTGTAATTATTCTTATAGAATCCTCTTGTTTTTACTCTATTAAAAATAATGGCCGAGTTTTTTAGCGGATTAATATCTACATTTTCTTCTATGGTCCAGGTACTAAAATAATTTTAACGACAGCAGGGATACGGCATTTAGTGAAATTGGAAGAAAGAACAGGGAAGTAAGTTTTGCATAATTCTTAATAATCATAAAAAATGAAATTCAATGATGTTGGCTTCCCCATTTTTATTATAATTTACCCGAAAGTCCCAATATTTTTGTAAGTTTTTTTAAAACCCAATAACTGTAAGAATAATAATTTAAACAAGAAACAACTTTTCCACCAAACATCAATTTAAACTTATTAATTCCTTTTAAACTTTCATTGTTAGTGTCTTTTGCATATCCGCCAAAGTCAAATGTCTTAAATCCCATTTCCTTAAAATATAAGATATCCTTTAATATTAAATACTTGTGTGCTTTTGAAATAAGTTTACTATCATAATTTTCATTTAGCCTCTTAGTGCCAGAATTAATGCCTCTTACTATCCCTAAATCTTTATCCACCAAGTAACTGTGTGCCACCAATATTTCTTCATTATTTTTTGCAAAACTCATTTTTAAGTTACCGTTTAAAGCTTTTAAGTATTCTTTACTGGTTGTGTAAGTACCCTTTTTAAGGGCAAAATCATTATAGAAATCTACAAAACCATCAATATCATCTTGAAAAAAACAAGATATTCCTGCTTTTTCTGCCTTCCTTGATTGTATTCGAATCTCACTTGAAAAATTAGATAATATGCTTTCAGTTACTTGAACTAAGTCTAATTCTACCGTATAAGAAATTTCTTTCACTCCGGGAATTATTTTTGAACCTTTATTCCTAATATGCATAAAAACATTCAAAGAAAAAATATCCCAAAAGTTATATTGATAATCAAACCATGTTTCCCGAACATTAAAGAACGCTATTTTTTTGCAATTTTTTATCATTATCAAAATGGGGAAGCCTAAAGCCTCATTCCTGTTATAACTAAAATACAAATCTTAGATTAAGATTTTTTCAAGGTGAAGTACAAGGTTGTATAAAATAATTTGTATAGCTTTCAATTTAAAAATCTAAATAAAGTGTTAAACCGAATTGATTTTATTTTGTTCATTTTTTTTAAGTTTTAATTGGTTCTGCAGATTCAGGACGAATTTCATCTGATAAAGCAACGTAACCAGTCAACTGATTATTGATAATTAGTCGTCCCTCAAAATGTCATTTAATGCCGGCAATATTAAATTGACAGTATACTTTCTTCCGGAATAGTTGCAGGATATTTGTAAAATCCTAAAAAAACTTGCAAATTGAAGAATGCTTTCTACCAAAAAACATGCGCCGCAATTAGGTTTGTTTCCTGGTCTGGCAAATCAGCTTGATCAAAAACATCCTTTATACCAGTTAGCCAATAAAATTAACTGGCCATTTTTTGACGACGCTTTTAAGACGCATTGCAGTGAGAAAATGGGAAAACCTGCCAAGCGGAATCGCTTGATGGTGTCGTTGCTGATATTAAAATATGTACGCGATCTGGGTAATGAAAACCTGGTGGAGCAATGGGCTGAAAATATTTAATTTCAGTACTTCAGCGGAGCGTAACATTTCCAATCAAATATCCCCTGTGTTCCAACTGAATTAGTAGCGTTTCGTCAATAATATTGCCACCTGTTTTTTTATTGTAAAAAAAATCTTATTGACTGTACTTTGTTATTCATTTACTTATCCGCACTAACATAATATATAACAATAAAGTACAATTATAAATTAATTTACCTACTAAATTTGAGGTTAAAAATGCTGTGTTAAAACACAGAATTTTTGTGTTAAAAACATTGCATTTTGTAAAAAGAGTATTTACCTTTCCGATTATTTGATGCTGATTCTATTTTTATTCTCTTCTTAAATTATTAATTCGATTCAATTTTCTTCATTCCTTTTAACAAAAAATCTAATAATATTTTTTATTTAGCGTATAGACTTTTCTTGCTTTAAATTGAACGCACATGCCTTCTTAAAAAATAGTATTCCGTCTGGTAGGGTTATCTTTTTTTGTTATTTATCTATGGGATAATTACACAATTGATATACTCCAATTATAAGAAATCGGGTTGCCGGGATGTAATTCTTCTCCATAAAAAGTACGCTTCATTGTCGAAATCTTTTAAACGTATTTATATTACTGACCATAATTTTCAAATGTCATAATACAATGTTTTAAAGTTAAAAATTTTTTCAGATCCGGCTACAAATCACAAATTTGCCTGAGTTTGATAAGCCCGGTAACCCTTACTGATACTGAATTATAATAGTATAGTATCAACTCAAAAATGGGACTTTAATTTTATCAGGAGTTCACCGAAAATCCTTAAAAGAGTAGGTAATCAATTTTAAATAAATCACTTTATGGAAAATTCAAATGGAGAATACAGTATACCGGTACTCACAGTGCCAACGCCAACAAACCAGTACCGAAGAATGCGAAAAGAAAAGGAATCCTTCGAATTAAATGGAGTACCCAAGGCCATGGATGCAGATGTAATTCCTATTCCAATTCCGCTGCCTTTTTTAAGCGGTTCAAGGGTTTTAATATTTAAGCAGGATCCTTCGGTTGCAGAAATAGGTATCAGAAAAGCCTACATTTCTTCCTATTTATCTAACGGTCCAAAAGATGCCCGGGTACATAGCAAGGGAATGGCACCGGTAAATAAAAATGCCTTTGGTGATTTTATTCAAACACCCGGCACAGATGCCTTTGATGCGGTACAGGCATTTG
>JAYTHI010000015.1:0-2155 GCA_043732685.1 Ferruginibacter sp.
TTGAATAAAGCTGCATATAAAATCAATATCGACAAAGGAAGTTAATCAGCCGTGGGTTTGAACCGAATTAAAACTGCTGGTATTTTTTTCGGCTAGAAAGGAGTTAAAATTTTTAAAAAAATTATCAAGGGCGTCAAACTCATCATAAGAATAAAATAAAATAATTTTCACCCAGGAATGAGAACCCATTTTATCATATTTTATTTCAACCCATTGTTGAAATTGTGCCATCAAATGTATATCTGTTATGGTTAGAGGATCGCGGAGTATAAATCCGCTTAAAAAAGAATTCAATAAATTAATAGAATTACCAGTTAAATACAAACCTGGTTGCTTCTCTATTTCATGTATAATATTTACGATACTGTTCATAATTAATTTTTCATATTTGCAAAAGGTACTTAGCTGATATTAATTTATTCGGAACACGGAGGATTAGAATAAAAATGTAAATTTCAATAAGTTTATCAAGAAATTAAAATTGCAACCCTAATAAAAGATTTATTTTTTAATAAAATTAGTAGAAATTAATGAAGAGCGTTTAAAATCTATTGAAAATTAAGGGTTTGTTTACAAGACCTTTTATTAAAGTTACAATTCGAAATCGTAAATATTTACACATATCACTTCCCCAGGCTTAACAAATAATTAATCCAACAATTTAAACGAATCCTAAATTTATTATTTTTAATAATGCGGTGGGAGCTATTTTAAAGGAAAACGTTTACCTTTATATGGCATTATATCGTATTTACTACTATGACTCTTGATGAACTTAAAAAAGTTGACCTATGTATTATCATTCCTTGTTATAATAATTTATCCGGATTACTTGCATCAATTAAAAGCAGTCATTACAAAACGGGAAACTTTCTTATCCTTGTGGTAGATGATGGAAGCGTACCTGCCATAAATATTAAGGAAGTAAAAAATGAGCTTGTTGTTTTTAATAATATTGAAATAATTACAAATAAAACAAATGCCGGGATTACAAATGCATTAAATAATGGTCTTGAATACATTTATAATTATTTAAACGTTAAATATATTGCCAGATTAGATTGCGGAGATATTTGTTCCCCGGAAAGGTTTAATAAACAAGTTCAATTTCTGGAGAATAATGAAGCAATACATTTGGTAGGTTCATGGTGTTATTTTAAAGATTTAAATAGTATTCAAGGGTATAAATATATAACCCCAACACGACATAAAGCAATAAAAAGATGTATGAATTTTAGAAACGTCTTTATTCATCCTACTGTTATGTGGCGTGTAAACGGCTATGATAGAATAAAATACCCTGAACAATTTCCATATGCTGAAGATTATGGACTTTTTTATTATATGATTTCAAAAGGAAAATCAGCTATAATCGATGAATTTTTGGTAACCTGCGAAATTAACACAGCAGGATTATCAATTCATTTCAGAGCAGCCCAGTTGAAAAGCAGGCTTAAAGTAATTTCGATCTATAATACAAACCAACTATTTTATTTTTTAGGCTGTCTAAAATTAAAAATGTTAATATTTATACCCTATCAATACATTTTGAATATAAAAAAAACTATATTCAAGCTTTAACAATAATAAGATAGAATCTTGGTAAAACAAGGTGCAATCTTTGTACTGGAACCCTTTTAAACAATGCCTTAACCTATTTTCGTTATGAAAATTGTACATGTCGTAGAACCATTAGCTGGGGGTACGGGAACATTTATAAAATCATTGGTAGAAAACTTACCGGATGATTACCATATTATAGTGCATGGAGAAAGAAAATTAGTTACACCCGTAGCTGAAGTAAAAAAAGATTTTACTTTCCATAACGTAAAATTTTTAAAATGGAAATCTGCCCAAAGAAGCCTTAGTTTATATAAAGATATTCTGGCCTTTATTGAATTGTATAATTTATTAAAGCGATTAAAAAATAATAACTCAGTTGATGTTGTGCACTTACATTGTTCAAAAGGTGGCTTTATTGGAAGGATTGTTTGCAGACTTCTTGGATTACAGGATATCGTGATATATACCCCCAATGGTGCACCTTTTATGGTTGGCACCAATAAAACATCCAATTTTGTTTATAAACACCTCGAAAAATTTGCTGATATTTTTGGAGGTCAGGTGGTTTGCTGCTCTCCCTCTGAGCAGATTG
>JAYTHI010000016.1:0-20512 GCA_043732685.1 Ferruginibacter sp.
AATATGGCTGCCACCAACTTTTACATACAGGGCTTCTTTGCGCAGGCGATAGCCATGGCATTCTGTACATAAAGTTTTTCCACGGTACCTGCTTAATAAAACCCGGTACTGAACTTTATATAAATTTTGTTCTACCTCTTTAAAAAAATCATTGATGCCGTTAGCATAATTATTGCCCTGCCATAAAAGATCGTATTGCGCTTTGGTAAGATCAATAATTGGGGTGTGTATGGGGAAATCAAAATTCTTTGCAGCACGAATAAATGCCTCTTTCCATAAACTTAATTTCTCGCCTTTCCAGGGGGCTACAGCTCCTTCATAAAGACTAAGCTGTTTGTTGGGTATTACCAGGTCGGGGTCAATACCCAATACCAGAGAAAAGCCTTCGCAAACCGGGCATGCACCAAAAGGGTTATTAAATGAAAATAAATTGGGGACAGGTTCTTCAAACTGAATACCATCCAATTCGAATTTATTACTGAATTGCAGTATTTTTTTACCATTAACTTCTAATAATAAGGTACCCTCTCCTTCGTAAAACCCAATACCAACCGAATCGCTTATCCGATGAATATCTTCTTCTTCAAAAGGCTTAACAATTAACCTGTCAATGAGCAGGTAAGTTTTATCTGTTTTTTTAGCAATCGGCGTAACTTCCATTTCCAGCAGGTCTTCTATTCTTAAAATTTCATTGTTGAAATAAACCCGCGAAAAACCTTTTTGTAATAAAATATTCAATTCCTCTTTTATCGCTCTGTTGGCATGTATTTTAAAATGTACCAGCACTAAAACCTTATCCCCTTCCTTTAAATTTTCAATGGCTTTAATTACGTCCGCCACATCATCTTTCTTAACCTCTCTGCCACTTACCGGAGAAAGGGTTTTGCCGGCTCTGGCAAAAAGTAAACGCAGGTAGTCATATATTTCAGTCATACTGCCCACTGTACTCCTCGGTGTTCTGGTAATTACTTTTTGTTCAATGGCAATGGCAGGGCATAATCCCTTTATATAATCAACATCAGGCTTATTCATGCGTTGCATAAACTGTCGTGCATAGGCACTAAGGCTTTCGGCATATCTGCGCTGCCCTTCAGCAAATAAAGTATCAATGGTTAAAGATGATTTACCCGAGCCCGACACACCAGTAACAACCACCAGTTTATTGCGGGGAATGGTTACAGTTACATCTTTTAAATTATGTGTACGTGCCCCCTTAATTAATATGCCATCTATCCTGTTTACTGCAGTTGCGGTAATTTTTTTTGTGCTTTTTTTTGTCGTTATCATATTATACTGTAAAATTAATGGGTTCTTTTTATGCTGCATTAAATTTGTGAGCTTCTTTAGAGGATGCCGGTTTTTACAATAACATTATTTGGGCATTTTAGTTATTGAGAAAAATTTATCCAAACTTGAAACCCGCTATTGAATTTATTAATTTCAATGCGGTTGAGGTATCAATCACCAGAAAATTTCGAAATTGTAAATAAATTTTTACAGAAAATTGGAGAATAGAAACAATTCTTGTTTTAACCTGGTGGAAATAAAACTGCTATTCCGGAAGATGATATTAAAATTATTAATAAAAACATATAAAATTTAATTATACTTTATAACAGAATATTATCTAAAAATTTTCTTAAAATTTATTTTGATATATCAAATTATTCTCTTTATCTTCAAGTTCCAATATCCAAATACGTGAAAAGCCCGAATGCGTCCTAAAAGTCTTCTACGCTAGTTCCCCTCTTTTTGGTTACCAATAATCGTCCTTAACCAACAAAAACTGTAGAAGTTTATGAAATCCCTTATCAATCTAACAGACCAGCAGTTAGTACATCTTTACATGGATGGCGACACTAACGCTCTTTCAACACTTGTAACGCGTTACAAGGACAGAATTTACACCTCTATTTATTTACTTGTAAAAGACAAGTACCTGGCAGAAGACCTGTTTCAGGATGTGTTTATCCGTATTATTGATACGCTAAAAGGCGGTCGTTATACAGAAGAAGGTAAATTTTTACCTTGGGCACTACGGATCTCGCATAACCTATGTGTAGATTATTTTAGAAAAATTAAACGTAGTCCAAGTATTAAAACAAGTGATGACCGTGACATTTTTGAGGTGTTGAATTTTAGCGAACCAACAGCCGAAGATAAAATGATGCAGAATCAAAGCCATGACAGGGTTCGTCGTATGATAGACATGCTGCCGGAAGACCAGCGTGAAGTTATCATCATGCGTCATTATGCAGAGCTTAGTTTTAAAGAAATTGCAGATCTTACCAAATGCAGCATTAATACTGCCTTGGGTCGTATGCGGTATGGTTTAATAAATATGCGCAAAATGATGGCTGAAAAACAAATAGCCTTATAAATAAATAAGTTGGTACAAATAAAAAAGCCCTTCAATAATGGAAGGGCTTTTTTATTTGTGAAGTTTTTTTAAAATTACTACCTGGAAAAATTAATTTTTATCTCTACCAATGCCGTTAAGTTAAGGGCTGTTGGTTAAACCAACCCTGGCGGGTATCTCCACCCGCCACTTGCATTCTTTTAACTTAACGGCATTGTAATATATACCTTAATAAAAAGGGAACCTTATTGCCCGCTTTTCTTTTTAAATATTTCCAAAACATTAGCGAGATGCGCCGCAAATTCTTTTGCGCCTTTTGTAGGATCAAATCCATAACCGCCCGGCACTAAAAGTTTGCCATCGGTATCCACAAAAACATAATTTGGTTGACCGGAAGCTTGTATAAGCCGCTGTTGTAAATCCTCGTTTCTATCGCCAACGGTAATAACCTGACCATTTAATGCTTTCGAAAAAAACTTCTCTTTATCCGGTAACTCTTCATCATCAAAATCACTAAAAAGCGACACCACTACAAAGTTATTTTTCATGGTAGAAATTACTGTATTGTCTGACCAGATAGAAGCTTCAAACTTACGGCAGTTTACGCATTGAATACCTGTAAAATCGATCATGATGGGCTTTTTCAAAATTTTAGCAGCAGCCAATGCTTCCTCAAAATCGTAATAAATGGTAAGGTTATTCTGCCTTGCTGCCAGGGGTTCGTAATTGCTTAGTCGTTTTACATATTTTACAGGGGCTAAAGCACCGGAATTTAATGGTGTGGCCGAACTAACTTGCAAAGTACTGGGCGGCGGGTTGTACAAAACAAAATCCTGCGTTCCGGCCGCAGGCACAAATGCTGCTACTGCATTTAAGGGAGCTCCCCATAAACCCGGGATCAAATATAAAGAAAAGGCCAGAGACGCAATGGCAATCATCAGCCTCGGAATGGGAATAAAATCTAAGCCCCAATCATTTTTTGGTAAATCACTATCATGCTTAAACCTTAATTTTCCTAATAAGTAAAAGCCTAATAAAGCGAATATAACTACCCATAAAACTATAAATACTTCCCTATCTAATATGCGCAGGTTTTTTGCTACATCTACATTGCTTAAAAATTTTAAGGCAAATGCCAGTTCAATAAAGCCAAGTGTAACTTTCAATACATTTTGCCATCCGCCACTCTTTGTAAGTACGGTGAGTAATTTGGGAAAAAAGGCAAAAATTATAAAGGGAAAAGCTAGTCCGAACCCAAAGCCGAACATACCGCTGATGGGACCAAAATTACCGGCCTTTCCACCCGCCAAACCGAGTATGGAGGCAACAAAATTACCGGTACAACTAAAGGAAACCACCACTAAAGTAAAAGCCATAAAAAAGATACCTGCATAACTTTTAGAGTTTGATTTGCTATCCAGCTTATTGGCCCAGGAAGAGGGCAAATTGATATCAAAAGCCCCTAAAAATGAAATACCAAAAATTAGGAACATCAAAAATAGAAACAGGTTAAAGATCCAATTGGTACTTAAATTATTCCAGAATGTTTTTGGCACTACCGATGCCAATGCACCTATTGCTGCATAAATTAGTATGATAGATGCAGCATAGACCAATACATTTGTTCTACCTTCCGCCGGGGTTTTACTTCTTTTTAAAAATAAGCTGACAGTTACAGGCACCAAGGCATACACACAGGGTGTAATAAAAGCAAGTAAGCCTGCACCCATTCCTAAAAGTAGCAATAGCAACCAGGATTTATCCTGAAAATCCACATTTGTTGCAGGGGAAGATTTACCTGCCACAGCTTTATCTTCTTTGTAAATAAACTGCATTGAAATAGCCTGCTCTCCCGCATCAATACTTTGATCGTGCTGGTAATAAAAATTTATTTTTCCTTTGATACGGATGCTATCTCCCGGCTGCAATTGTATTTTTTGCTGCCACAGTAAAGAATCTGCATAAGATTTTATTGGTACATTATTAAGTGCAGCTTCATTTTTTGTTTGGCTATTGCCGGTTTCAGTGAGACTATCCTTTAGATATTTGCTGATACCGGAATCAAAACTAACAATGGTATTTACGGGAACTGAATCTGCCAGTTTTTGAATTGATAAAAGCTTATTGCCTGCAGCTGGTTTAGCTATTATTTTAAGTATAAATTCGCCGTTGCCTTTATCAACTTTGGTAAAACTAAACTGCACAGGTTGTTTATCCTGTGCAGTTGCGGTTATGGCTAAAATAAAACTTAGTATAATGAATATGGTATGCTTTATCATTTAAAATTTTACTGATTTAATTTAATGGAATATTGAATTTTTCGGTTGTGGGGGGCATACAGGTACGGTCGTTGCAGATCATGGATTCTATTGAACCACTTAAGTTGGTTTTAATTTTACCTTTTACGGTTACCGTCTTCACAAAATCTACCTTACCTTCAAAATATTTTACTTCTACTTTAAAATTTTTATCAAAATAGCTTACTAATTTGCCCGATTCTTTTGGTTTTGTGTTGGGTACATTAACCAGTGCGTTGGTAGTAAATTTAAATGAGGTTGGTATTGGACCGCCTTCGGGTGTTAATTGAGAATACACATGCCAGCCTATTGGGGGCGTAGCGGTAAGGTGTAATTCGAATTTATTATCTGCTAATTTTTTTGCTGTAAAACTCCAGCTAATTTTTTGTTGCTGTGCAGTTGCTGCGATCAGCAAAAAAAAGGCGGTGATGGTTATAAAAATCTTTTTCATGTTATTTTAATTTGTGACGGTAAGTTACAGGGTAAGTTTATTACAGCACAATTTAACCCTGTGATTTAATATATTTATAACCTTTAAACCTAATTAATCCCAAACAAGTGGGTAAATATTTTTTTACCATCTTCGTTGCCTAATGCATTACTACAGGCTCTTTCCGGATGCGGCATCATGCCATAAACATTGCGCTCTTTGTTACAGATACCGGCAATATTATGAATGGCACCGTTGGGGTTACTTTCGGCGGTAACAGCACACTTATCATCGCAATACCTATAAATTATTTGGCGGTGCATCTCCAGTTCTTCCAATGTTTTATCGTCTGCAAAATACCTTCCTTCGCCATGCGCTACCGGAATTTTTAATGGTGTACAGGCATCAGCCGCCGCCTCCTTGATAAAAACATTTTTACAAACAAATTGTTGATGGCTATTTCTTAATAAAATACCCGGCAACAAACCGCTCTCGCATAATATTTGAAAGCCGTTACAAATACCTAAAACCTTTCCCCCTTTATTGGCAAAGGCAATAACACTTTGCATCATCGGACTAAATTTAGCAATCGCGCCACAACGCAGGTAATCTCCAAAACTAAAGCCGCCCGGTAAAACAATACAATCATTTATAGAAAACATACTGATATCTTCATCTTTATGCCATAATTCAATAACTTCCTGATGCAGGTCATTCCTTAAAGTTTCTATCATATCCCTATCACAATTACTGCCGGGAAAAATTACTACACCAAATTTCATACTGTTTTATTTAAAAGGTTGCACTAAGCTTATGTAATGATTTTATTAAAATCCTAAAAAAACATATTGTATTAAAATATATTTTATATAATCAATTGTCACCTATATTTTGCCGGTTATCGAAATGTATAGCAGGTTAATGCATTTTATCAATAATTTTTTGGCTTAACAACATTAATAAAAATTATTTTTTAATGCCGCAAAAGTACAACTACATTTTTATTATTTTACGAAGTAGCTGAATGCAATTACAAAAGCCACCATTATCCAATGCAGGAGCAGGGGAAACCATTTTTTTGCAGGGTATAAAAAGGTACTTCCAACAAAAGCCGAAAGGGGTACGGCACACAGAATCCAATATTGAAAAGTATGGGTAGTATTTATGAAAGGTATAAATATGGCTACTAAAAAGTATAAATAAACAAGGTTCCAACTTTTGCGGGTCTGAATTAACTGCCGTCTAAAATTTTGCTGAATAAAAAATATGCCGATTATTGTACTTGCAACTACCATAATTATTGCGGCTGAGGCCCAATGTGTAGCATAAAACTGCGGCAAACCAATGGTGAATTTTGGCAAGTGGTAGCCTTTCCATTTGTCTGCTAAAAAAATATAGGCCATCAAAAAATAATAGGGCGTCACAATGCCTAATAAGGCTACAAGCCATTCAGAAAATTTAAATGGACGTGTTACGGTTAAACCCGCAATAATTAATAGGGCAAATGCAATGGACGGAAAATAAAAAAATGTTGCAAAGCCAATGGCGATGCCAATATTAAATAAGGTGCTTTTGGCATTTTTTTCATTGTACAGGCTGCTCATATTTGCCCAAACCCATATTAGCAGGCTATTTACTATTAATGGTGCCGATAAGATATTCCACTCTTTAAACAGCGAGGTTATAAGCAAATAAGCCATTGCAGTAAGATAATTCTGCTTTTGCATTAACCGTTGGTCGTTGGCTAATTTATTAAAACTAATAGCCTGGGTATATAATAATAAAAAGGTAATTAGGGGATAGAGCGCATTAAAACTATTGCCGATGCCGGCTAATTTTTCCAGCATCAACTTAAACAAAAAACCATCCGTTGGCTGGGGTAATGGTACTACAGGATGTAGAAACATTGGCAGCTTTAAAAGCAGCCCATATACTAATAGTAAAAAAGTATTATAAGGATTATTGGCTTTAAATGTGCCTGTCACTGTAAAGTTTTAAATTTTAGCCTGCAAAAATGAGCTTTAATTATTGCTTAAAAAAATTGATTACCAAACATTCCTACACTTACATGTTTAACGTTATTAATTTTCAACTATCCTGCATATATTAATGCTCAGGCAATAATTGAGTTTATAAAGTGCATTTATTTCCCAGTGTTATTTAAACCTCTCAGCCCCTTCATTTGCAATACGTCTTCGATAGTTTTAATTTTATATTTCAGCCGATAATCCTTTTATTTTACAAGATATGGGTTATAGCAAAAGGAATGATTTACTAAAATCCCTTAGTTTCTGATGGCGTTAAATTGATAAATTAAGAGGCCCTTATCCGTGTTAAACCTACTAATTATCAAAATTATTTGCTTATCCTTCCCTTAAAATAAGATTCCCGCAAGGAGCTATTAAAATTCTATTTTAGCAAAGCAAATTTGCTGCCGGTAAGAGCAGGGAACAATAATTTGCCTGGCTCCGGTTTGTTTTGCCAGCCTTATCATAAATTCATATCCTTTCTCATAACTTTTTAAGCTCGGGTTTCTAACCAAAACTCCTTCAGGGGTTATTACATTGTCTATCAGCAACTGGTTGCGTTTATCGGCATTATTAAAAATAAAATGTATATCTGCGCCAGTATTAAACGTAGTGTACGATAAAAAATTATCCGTATAATCAGAGGATTGTTCTTTATGGATTATGTTACTCCACTCTGACTGCCCTTTATTGTTGATACTTAACACCATTATATTGTAATAGTAATAGCGGGTACTGTTATAATTGTTTCCAAAATTGTTGTAAGGCCGATAGTAACCGCCGTAATATGGGTTGTAATAATTATAATAATAAGGGTTGCTAAAAGGCGAATTATACATATAATCCCACCGGTTCCAGGAATTATTGCCTGTGTTTTGGGTGGAATAATCTTCGGCAACCAGTAAGTATCCGCCGTCTTTTTTTAATACAATATTTCTTATAAAATAATCATTGAAGGCATATTTTAAACCGCCTTTTTCTTTTGCCTCTGCCCTGATACTATCTGCCAGCGGCGAAAATATACTCGCAAAAGTACTATCTCCTTTTACATCCCATATGGCGGCATAAATACCTGTGATATTACCCCTTCTATCTGTATAGTAAAAAGAATTCAGCAAATAACGCTTATTGATATTGTCTATTTTCAATTTAATTTCATCTACATATAATTTTTTTAGGGGCAATTTTTTTATAGAGAAAGTATCCGCAAGGGAAGGTTTAATAATTAAATCCAGACTTCCTATATCATCTCTATTAGATTTAATTGATTTTGTAAATATAAAATTACCTTCATTATCCAATAAGAAATCGCTGAAAATATCTCTTTTGTCGTCATAACCTATCGATTCGCGGGTTTTATGTATTTGCTGCAATTGATTGTCGTACAAAATTGTTACAAAATTAAATTTCTCGTCTTTCTTTTGAATCTTAAAAACCATTATTTTTTGTTTGTCCTCACTATTGATAACAGTATAAATTTTACTGTCTCCAAAAGTTCCTACATGCGTGGTATCCAAAATAATAGGTTCTGCCATATTTTTTACATTGCCGTCCAACTTAGCTGCCATGCAATAAACTATTCCCTTTTTTTGATACTGATAAATAAGGTAAAAGAAATTGGGGTAAACAATAAAGTCAACATTGTAGGCCTTAGCAGGGATAAAATCCAGGTCAACTTTTTCTTTCAGATCCATTTCGCCCTGGTAAATAGAAACCGCATATTTTGAGGTTTGGTTTTTAAAGACAAGTATATTTCCGCTCACCTTGCCAATGATCTCAAAATCCATATCTCGGCTATTTTCTTTTAAAACATCCGAGTAAACAATTTGCTGCGAAAAGGAAAAGATCGGCAGTAAAAAAATCAAATAAATATTTAAAACAATTCCTTTCATATTAGTAATTTTTTGTGGTTTAAAATTAAGCTATAATCTTTTAATAAAAATATAAACAAGATGGGCAAAGTTTTGTTTTTAACCAATACCAACCAGTGTTTTATTTGTGTTAAAAATGGATTATTTTGCTAATTTATTATAGGAATATATTTTGACCTTTAATTTTAATGGTAGTTTAAAAATTATGGAAACAGTATTAATAACAGGTGGTAGCGGCATGCTGGGCACTGCCCTTACCAATCATTTGCTGAAAAAGGGATACAAGGTTATTATTTTAAGCCGCCGGCTACCCAGGGGCAATGGCTTAACACCAAACCTGAGTTATGCTTTATGGAATGTAAATGCCCAAACCATCGATTTTAATGCTGTTAAAAAAGCAGACCATATCATTCACCTTGCAGGGGCAGGAGTAGTTGATAAAAAATGGACGGATGCTTATAAAAAAGAAATTCTGGATAGCCGGACAGAAAGTAGCGAATTGCTTGTTAGTGCTTTAAAAAAAAATAGCAATACGGTAAAATCAATTGTTAGTGCCAGTGCCATTGGATGGTACGGTGCAGATAGTACCAACGGAAAGCATTTTATAGAAACTGACAAAGCAGACAAAAGCTTTTTAGGAGAAACTTGTGAACAATGGGAACAAAGTATTGAGCCGGTTACCCAGTTGGGTAAGCGTTTGGTTAAATTGCGAATTGGTATTGTATTGAGCAATACCGGGGGTGCCCTGGCTGAATTTAAAAAACCACTGCTTGTAGGTGTTGCAGGCATCTTAGCAGATGGAAAACAGATGGTGAGCTGGGTACATATAGATGATCTTTGCAGACTATTTATATACGGCATTGAAAATGAAAACTTAGCAGGCGTTTATAATGCAGTTGCTCCCCTGCCGGTTAGCAACAAAGTTTTAACGCTGGAATTGGCAAAACAATTGAAAGGGAAATTTTTTATTCCCCTGCATGTGCCGCATTTTATTTTAAAATTAATGTTGGGCACCAGAAGTATTGAAGTACTTAAAAGCACGACCGTTAGTGATGTTAAAATACTTAAGACCGGCTTTACATTTTTATACCCAACTATCACCTCAGCACTTGAGGCACTTTGCAAAAAATAATACTTTTATTGTAAAGCAGGTGTTTTTAATATATTGGATAAAGTAGCTGGTACGTAAATTTCTTGTATCACTAAAGATAGCCAGAAGCAGTTCGAATTTTTCTGATGCAGCTGACTACGCTTCGTTTCGAAAGTCTTCGGGCTGGATAGATGAAATCCCGGGGGTTGACTTCTATCAAATAAAAGTAGCTGGTTTACTTGTGGTTGAAACGTACACTATAAATCAGATTTTACCATTCTTCTTTCGCTCCAAAAATAAAACAATGCCAGGTATACTATGGCTAATGAAAGTACCAGCCAGGTATAATCTGCCGGTAAAATTTTGTTGGCTAATCCGGTTATGGAATCAAAAGGCGAATAAAGTAATCCATCCGAGGCGTTCATTGGCAGGTAGTTGCCCATATTGCCAAGGTCAATATGCTGATCTTTTTTTATTTTAATGGAGTACACATATAGCATTAGCGAAATGCCATTTTCTACTACAGTATAAATGAAAAATACTGCAATAGCAAAACCTGTTCTGCGAATAAGCACACCAATTAAGATGGCTAAAAAATTATAGGTTAGTGCTTTTAAAAAAAAGAAGCCAATATTTTGAATGCCATCAAAAGAGAAACTACCGCTGTTAACAAGTAAACCAAAAATTATTGCGGTAATAAATACAAGAATGGTGCAGGCCAGGGCAGTTATAAAACCCAATAATAATTTTACCTGTGTAAATTGAATGCGACTTATGCCATCAATAATATTTTGCCGGTGGGTGCGATAGGTAAATTCGTTGGTAACTAAAATAAGTAATAAAAGGCCGGGTAGTAATAATAACAATCCGCTGTAATAACTGGTGGTTTGCCAAACTTTTGGAAATCCAAATGGAGAACCGGAAGATAATAATCCTGTTGGATCTGAGGTGTCAATTACATTTTTTTTGAAATAATATGCCAGGTAATTTGCAAAAAATACGCCCAATGCAAAGAAGGCACTTATTACAATAAAGGCATTGTAACTTTTAATTTTCATCCATTCTATCTTTAATAACTTTATCATAATGGTAGGGGTTGCTTAGTTGGTTAATTCAAAAAATTTGGCTTCGAGGCTTTTCTTTTTCAGTTGTAAATGATTTAATATTATACCATTATTAAAGCAAAATTTATTGACGGCTTCCACATCTGTAGTACCAACGGGATAAAAGAGCTGAATAATTTTTCCCTGCTCTTTAAGGCTATTGTAACCCTTCATTAAACCTATAGCAGCACTAAGTTGTGGCATATTAGCCGAACCAATTTCTACGATATCTTCACTTGCCAATATTTCATTTACATTACCGTTGGCAACAAGGGTTCCTTTTTTTAAAATGGCAACATGCGTACAAACTTTTTCCACCTCATCCAATAAATGACTTGCCATAATAATGGTTTTCCCTTGCTGGTGCAACTGTTTAATCAGTTGTCTTATTTCTGCAATGCCTACCGGGTCAAGCCCGTTGGTAGGTTCATCCAATATTAATACTTCCGGATCGCCCAACAGGCAACTGGCAATGGCCAACCGCTGTTTCATCCCTAACGAATAGTTACTGAAAGGGGAGTCTTTTCTTTGGGTTAGATTTACCAATTCCAAAACGCGCTGTATATCATTTGCACCTCTTTCTTTTAATGCCGCTGCTATCTCCAGATTTTTTTGCGCAGATAAATAATGATAGAAATTGGGTGTTTCTAAAAAGGTGCCTATTCTGCGGCGACCGTTCTCGTTGGGTTGTTCATCAAACAAGGTATAGCTGCCACCATTAGGTTTTAAAATATCCATGATAATACCCAGCATCGTTGTTTTACCGCTTCCGTTAGGTCCAAGAATTCCAAATACAGATCCCTTGGGTACATCGAAGGTTACGCCTTTAAGGGCTTGCACCCGGCCATAATTTTTACTTAAATTTTCAATAGACAGTATGGGCATAAGCGGAATTAATGATTAAGGTTTGAAGATAAGGAAATTTATAAATTATACCTGTATCTTTTAGGATAGGCGGTTAGGGCTGGTGTTGGGTATGCCAGATATTGGTAAATTTTCCAATCGTGGCATAGCCTTCTTCATCATAGGCGAGCCTTGGCAGGTTAAGGTTATCAATATCCTGCTGCAGTACTTTTCTGCTTAAGGGGTTAATGGTGCCACCCGGGGCATTAGGTATTGCGAGGGTACTGTACTGAAATTCAGGATCAACAATGGAGCCTCGCGGATACATGATGCCAGGTGTGCCCAAGCCCCGTATATCTAATTGGTGAGGATGATGCAGTCCAATGGTGTGGCCGTATTCGTGCGC
Source organism: Ferruginibacter sp. (assembly GCA_043732685.1). Classification (GTDB taxonomy): domain Bacteria; phylum Bacteroidota; class Bacteroidia; order Chitinophagales; family Chitinophagaceae; genus Ferruginibacter. Next base: position 12,427 of record JAYTHI010000016.1, read on the forward strand.
AGCGGTAGTGGAACCATTTAATAAATTATCTAATTTAAAATAACCCGTATTGCAACCAATATCATCCACAAATGAAATGTTACCGGAAGCAAATTCTTCGATCCTGAAATAATTATTTCTTGGGTCATTGTTATTAAAAACCATTTGCGCTGTAAGTGCACGGGCATATATACCTTCTATTTTAAATACAACATCAAACAGGGTATCCTTTACGCGCACTTTGCCTTTAGCTGCATTCCAGTGTTCTTCTACATTATTTGCAATGGTAAGGCTCCAAGCCTCATTTGCAGCAGCTCCATAAAAAAACAACACAGAATGTATGTATAATTTATGTCCGTTAAAACTCAATTCTACCTCGCCCATACTGCAAATTTAATAAATTTATAAAAGATGATTTTTTTATCCGCGGATATTACTTAATTATTTTGAAAATTAGCAATCGGTAAATAAAGTAATTGCAAGAACCTTTGTGTGTAATAATTCAGTAAAGAAACTGAGTTTTAATTGTATCGTTTTTCTAAAAATGGCTGCTACAACAGCAATTTGTTTTCAAATAGCCCTCCCTTCAATTGGCAGTAACCTTTAGTGCATAGCCAATTTTTTAAAAAGCAATATAGGTATGCTTATGCCGGTTTAATATAAATGTGCCGGTATTGTTAAGGATTACTGGTGTTTGGTGCAACCTATAGCAATTGTTATTGGTTGAGCTGCAACCGTAAGTTTAATTATATAGCTTAACGGCATTGAATGTTGATTTTATATTTATAAATTGAGTAAACTTTAAGTATGAATAAATTTTTTGTAGATGCCAATATTGCAAAAGCAAGTACTATTTCAACAGCTATTTACACCAGTGCAGAAGTTTTTGAAGCTGCCAAAGAAAAAATATTTGCCCAATCCTGGCAATTTATTGGCAGTAAAGAAATGGTTAAATTTATTGGAGATGTTCAGCCGTTTACCGTATTGCCGGGCTACCTGAATGAGCCGTTAATGCTAACAAAAGATAAGGAGGAATCGGTTCATTGTTTATCTAATGTATGCACCCATCGCGGCAATATTATTGCGTACAAAGAATGCAGTAAAGCCAATAATTTACGTTGCAAATACCATGGAAGGTTATTTGAATTGTCCGGTAAATTTATTTCGATGCCCGAATTTAAAGAAGTAGAAAATTTTCCTTGTGAAGCTGATAACCTGGTAACCCTTCCTTTATTTGATTGGGGTAATTTATTATTTACTTCCTTAAATAAAAAGGAAGAAGCAAGTAGCTATTTAAGTGAGATGATGGAACGGCTGCATTGGTTGCCCGTAAAGGATTTTGTTTATCGCCCCGACCTTAGTAAATCTTTTGATATTGAAGCCAACTGGGCCTTGTATTGCGAAAATTATTTAGAAGGTTTTCATATTCCATTTGTACACGCCTCGCTAAATGCTGCATTAAGTTTCGGCGATTATACAACTGAGTTATATGCCAAATCAAATTTGCAACTGGGCGTTAGTAAGGATAATACAAATTGTTTTGAGTTGCCAACATCTTCTATTGATTATGGTACAAATGTAGCCGCTTATTATTTTTGGGTATATCCAAATATGATGTTCAATTTTTATCCCTGGGGTTTGTCTGTAAATATTGTAAATCCGGTAGGCGTGAATAAAACCAGGGTTAATTTTTTAACCTATATGTGGCAGGAGGATAAGTATGATAAAGGGGCAGGCAGCGACCTTGATAAGGTAGAGTTGGAAGATGAAGAAATTGTGCAAAATGTTCAAAAAGGAATCGTATCCAGATTTTATAATCAAGGCAGGTATTCTGTAACCCGGGAGCAAGGCACCCACCATTTTCATCGCTTATTAGCGGATAGCATGAACCATTAATTTTTTTAAATTGCAAACATGGGTGAACCTAACGGATTAGGCCGGAAGATAAATTTATGGGCCACCATATCCATTGTTGCAGGGAGTGTTATAGGTTCCAGCATTTTTATGAAGCCAGCTGTAATGGCGGGACAATTAGGCTCCCCTTTACTATTACTTTTTGTTTGGATTTTTGCTGGGGTAATTTCTATGATGGGTGCTGCAATAAATGCCGAGATAGGTGCCATGATGCCGGTTACAGGCGGGCAATATGTATTCTTCCAAAAAATGTACGGAAACTTTTTTGCCTACCTGTATGGCTGGGCTTGTTTTGCAGTTATCAATACGGCCAGTGTTGCTGCCATTGCTTTCATCTTTGCGCAATACGCAACCTACTTTATTGATTTACCAAAATTTTCTGTTGTAATTGAACAGGCCTGGCATATAAATGTACCCTTTATGGGAGCCCTTTATCCCTTAGAAAATATCGGCGTAAAAACCCTGACTATCTGTGTTGTTGTTTTATTAACCTGGGTAAACAGCAGAAGCGTAAAAAGTGGGGGTACTGTGCAGCTTGTATTTTCAGCTATAAAAGTTATTTCGCTGTTGGTTATGGTGGGATTAATTTTTTTTTCCGGTAAGGGATCAACACATAATTTTATTGAGGTTTCGCACTATGGCAGGTTAAAAGGATGGGCCTTAATAGCGGGTATTGTGGCGGCTTTATCAGGTGCTTTTGCAGCCTATGATGGTTGGAATAATATTGGATTTGTAGCAGGCGAAATAAAAGATCCTGCAAAAAATATTCCACGCGGTTTGTTTATAGGATTGGGTATGTGTATTGTCTTATACATTTTAACCAGTCAGGCATATTTATATATTTTACCAATAGATAAAATGGCACAATCCAGCCTGGTGGCTACTGATGCTATGCAACCGGTATTAGGCGCTACGGGGGCAGGGTTTATTGCAATTTTGGTGATGATCTCTGTATTTGGTGCTGTTAATGGAAATGTTTTGGCTTGTGCAAGAGTTTCTTTTGCCATGGCCAGGGAGGGTGTGTTTTTTAAAGCGATTGGTAAGGTTCATCAAAAGCATCAAACACCATCCAATGCCTTGTGGCTTCATTGTATCTGGACCAGCCTCTTTGTTATAACAGGTTCTTTCGATATGCTGACTGATCTTTTTGTTTTTATAACCTGGATATTTTACGGCTTTGCCGCGGCGGGTATTTTTATATTACGTAAAAAATTACCCGGGGCAGAGCGCCCATATCGCGCCTGGGGTTATCCAATTGCACCCGCCGTATTTGTATTGTTTGCAGCTTTTTATTTTGTTCTAACCTTATATGCAGATATAAATAATTACCTAACCGGCAAAACACATTTTATCAGTTCTATTTTTGGCTTAGCTCTTACGGCCCTCGGTATACCATTATATTTTTATTTTAAAAGGCGGGATAAGAAAAATTTCATCAGTTAAACAATTAATAAATAATATTAATTCGCTGATTTTAAACAGCCTTAATTAATTTTTTATTCAAAAGGATAGGGTAAAATCAACCAATAACCTGGAGTAAATCTAACTTCACTGCATAAAAATACCAGTCAGACGGAGGCCTTAGAAATGCTTTGGCCCATCAATAATTTAGTGTAAAATTAATTATCGTGTATAAAAAATTCGGTCAAACGAGGGCGTCAGACCGGTATTTTTTATGCACTACCCACTGGCTTAATGGTTTACATGATCTAGTAAACTTACTCATGTCATCTTTAGGTTGATGATTAAAAAATATATTAAATAGACTGCAGTTAGTAACCGGTCTGACGCCTTCGTGTGACCGGTTACGGTTAGTTCAAAGCTTTTTGAATAAGTGTAAAATTATTTACCGCGCATAAAAAATACCGGTCAGACGAAGGCGTCAGACCGGTATTTTTTGAGCCTTACACACTAAGGAGATCATAAATTTTAATATTTAATATAAAAAAGCTCACTCCGGCATTAAATCAAATTATAAGCGCAATATTTTGCAGCTAATTCTTTGTTGCACAATTGATCTTTTTCCTTTCCAAAATAAAAGTTATGGGATGACCATTTCCAATCATTTGCATCTTTTACCAAACCATCTTTCACTGGATTTTGAGGAATATAAAAGAAACAATTTAAATAATAATCGCTTAATGAAAAGGGGTTATTGGTACTTTCTATATCACTTAAGGATTTGGCTTTGGTTTTAGGCCTGAATAGCGCACCACTTCGATTGTGCTTTTTATTGAAAGCGTGTGAGTACGCACTCAGTAGTTTTCTAAAGCCGTTTGTAACAGGATCTAAAATTAAGCCACCCTGTTATATAAGTTCCACACATCTTTCATCCATGTACAATTGAAAATGAAAATGATTCGGCATTAAACACCAGGCTAAAACTTCGTAATTTGGTAAAATATAATCCTTAAATAGAGTTTGAAAATATTTAAAGTCATCATCTGTTAAAAATAGGAGCTCATGATTATTACCTTGATTATAGACATGGTATATTTTATTGGATTCAAATTTCATGAGGGTTTATTACAAGGATTAAAATTTTTACGTCTGATTTCCTAATCTATAAATGATCGATAGTATTACCGGTTATTGGTTAAGTTAAGGTTTTAAAAAAAATTAATTATAATACCCCTTATTTTATGTATTTGTAGCTATTTATCTACCTTAAATCTCCGGTGGACAATTTCAAGGACAACAAAGGCGTAAGAATGAAAATCTTAGAACTATCTTTTTACGGTATGCTATATTTTAAACTATTTACTACACCACTATTACAATATTTTTAATTTCTAACAGGTTTGCCATTTTTTAAAACACTTTGAATTCTTTCCAACGTTTTTTTCTCTCCTGTCAAACTTAAAAATGCTTCTCTCTCCAGATTTAATAAATATTTTTCGCTCACTAAAGCAGGTTCACTTAAATCGCCGCCACACATAACATAAGCTAATTTTTTGGCAACGGTAACATCGTGCGGCGTAGCATAATTTGCTTTAAACATGCCATTGATACCGGCTAATATTGTGCCCAAAGCAGTGCGACCCAATACTTTAATATCGCTGCGCTCTACCGGCATAACATAACCTTCATCATACAATTCTATTACCGCCTGCTTTGCAGTAGCAATGCGTCTTCCGGGGTTAATGCTAATAATATCTTTTCCTTGGCGATATATGCCGAGGCTGAATGCTTCCGCCGCTGAAGTAGCCACTTTCGCGGTGGCAATGGTAAGAAAACGGTTTTGCAAAGTAAGGGTGTCAACTTCTCCTTCATGCAACTCATCGGCAGCTCTTAAAACAAATTCCTTGGTGCCACCACCACCCGGTATCACTCCAATGCCTACTTCTACCAAACCGGTATAGGTTTCAGCAGCAGCAATTACTTTATCAGCATGCAGACAAATTTCGCAACCGCCGCCAAGAGCCAATCCGTGAGGAGCCAATACAACAGGAATACCTGAATATCGCACACGCATCATGGTATTTTGAAACATACGGATCGCCATGTCTATCTCATCATAATCCTGCTCAATGGCCAGCATAAAAATCATCCCTACATTTGCACCGGCACTAAAATTTGCACCATCATTTGCTATCACCAATCCTTTATATTTTTCTTCTGCAAGGGTTATTGATTTCTGAATGCCTTCTAAAACTTCTCCACCAATACTACCCATCTTTGTATACCATTCCAACCCAATAACATCTTCGCCTAAATGGTAAGTTCTGCAGGCACTATTTTTCCAAATGGTTTCGTTGGTAAAATTTTTCATTACTATAAAAGCTTCGCCACCCGGGATAGGTTTATATGCTTTTGCAGCAATATCATAATATAAACGTTTGCCATTTTCTACCTTGTAAAAAGAGCCAATACCGGCAGCCAGCATATCTTTAATCCATTGCGCAACAGTAAACCCTGCAGCTTCCATGGCCGCGGTGGTTTTTGCAACGCCAAGGGTATCCCAGCTTTCGAAAGCGCCAATCTCCCAACCAAAACCCGCCATCATACCATCATCAATTCTATACAATTCGTCACTAATTTCGGGTATGCGTTGGGATATGTAGGCAAATAAATTATAGTGAAACAGGCGGTAAAAATCACCCGCTTTGTCAGGGGCTACAAATAAGGTTTTTAATCTTGTCTTTAAATCATCAATGGTTTTAGCCGTATCAAGACTTAGAAATTTTGGTTTTTGGCGGGGCCCATACTCAAGTGTTTGCAGGTTTAAGGTGAGTATTTCTTTCTCTCCGCCGGCACCCTTTGTTTTCTTAAAAAAACCTTGTCCGGTTTTATCACCGAGCCATTTATTTTCAACCATTTTATTTAACCAGGCAGGAATAATAAATTGGTCTTTAGCCTCATCGTCCGTGCAATTTTCAAAAACACCCTTTGCTACTTTTACAAGGGTATCAATACCCACTACATCTGCTGTGCGAAAAGTGGCTGATTTTGGTCTGCCGATTATCGGGCCCGTCAATGCATCTATTTCGTCTACATTTAATTGTAGTTTTTCCATGGCATTCATAATAGCCATAATGCCAAACACCCCGATTCTATTTGCTATAAAGGCCGGCGTATCCTTGCACAATACGGTTGTTTTGCCTAATTGCAGACTTCCATACTCCATAAAAAATGCAATAACCTCCGCAGCTGTAAAGGGGGTTGGTATAATTTCAAGCAGACGGAGATAACGGGGCGGATTAAAAAAATGTGTTCCGCAAAAATGTTTTTTAAAATCTTCACTCCTGCCTTCCGCCATCAGGTGAATAGGAATACCTGATGTATTTGACGTAATTAAGGTGCCTGGTCTTCTGTATTTTTCTACCTCAGTAAATATTGCCTGTTTAATATCCAGCCTTTCTACCACCACTTCAATAATCCAATCGCAGGCAGCAATATCCTTCATATTATCTGTAAAGTTTCCGGTGCTTATATTTTTTATGACATCCTTCGTATAAACCGGCGATGGATTCGCTTTTAGGGCCGACGCCAATGCCTCGTTTACAATGCTATTTTTTACTGCGGGGTGCTCAAGTGATAGGCCTTTTGCAATTTCTGCTGCAGTTATTTCCTTTGGTGCAATATCTAATAACAATACCTGTAAACCAATACCAGCAAAGTGACAGGCAATTCGGCTGCCCATTACCCCGCTACCTAAAACCGCCACTTTTTTAATTATTCTTTTCATATAATTTAGATTGAATGTTAGTAGATAAATAATTAGTTAGCTAAACAACTAATTTGGTAATTCGAAATTAGTACAATTTATAAAAGCATCATAAATTATTATACCTGTTTTGTTAAACCTCGATTGATATCGATAAAAACTTTTTTATAAAATTTAAACTGCCTTGAATTAGGAGCTTTTTAAGTATATAATTTCATTGATGTTTATCAGCTTATAATAAATTTAAAGTTTATGGGCGTGCCCCATGCCGGGGCGGACATGGGTCGGGCTTTTTCGCTACAAGTCCCCGGCACAGATCCTGCTCACAAAACCCTCACCTGTGGGCTTTCGCTTCAATCCCTCACGCTACGGTTTCATCCCTGTATTTTTTGTTTTATTGAAAGTTTTAAAAACAATATTTGTATAGCAACATGTTTAAGTTTAAATAAATGGGTTTTAAAAGGGAATATTTCTATAACCCACTTTTTCCATGACTCGTGGCTACACCATTGTTGTTGTCTTAAGGTAATTACCATTAGATATAATTTCGCAAATGCACGGCAGTAAGATTTCGGCTTAATTATGCCATCCCTTTCAGCCGCAATATTGAATTTTTATTTATATCATTTTAATAAAAATAAGGCGAATGTTAATTTTCCACATAGGGCGTTGCCCTATGCTAAGGGACGACGTCCCTACAGGACTTGAATACATAGTCCTGTAGAGACGATATCCATCAGTCAAGCAGGTTTTAATCATCCGTTTTTAATCCTCCTAAATGATGCATTGATTTTAAACGCTCCTTGATACTATTGCGGGATGTTGAATCGATTTTATTGGACCATTAATAGACGATTATTTTATAAAAAACAATACTAATATTAATCTCTACATAGGGCGTTGCCCTATGCTATGGGCTGTATCCCTACAGGACTTGAACTTATAGTCCTGTAAAGACGACAATCAGCCCCTCGAAAAATTTTGAATAGAATAAGTATTTTGAAAAAAGATTAAAATAAGGATGTG
>JAYTHI010000017.1:0-7373 GCA_043732685.1 Ferruginibacter sp.
GAGTCCCCAATTTTATTATACGCATATGCTTTAATACCGTATAATTTAGCGTAAGGAGCAGGATTTGTTCCTATACATTCATCAGCCTTTTTAACAGCATCTGCAAATAAACCCTGCGCGTAGATTATGGAAGCGGTCAGGTAACAATTTCTTGGATTATCATCTGTATTGGCAAGATATTTTTGTAAATATTGAGCCGATTTAGGCACATCCGTCAAATAATATAGATTATACAGATTTTCGTAAACCGGCGCGTAGGCGGGATCCTTTGCAATAGCTTCGTTGAAATATTTCATATATATTTCTTCCTGGGTTGCACCCTGGGTTTGATAAATTTTTGCAATACGGTAACTTGCCCTTGCATACTTCGGGTTTATAGCCAATGCAGCTTCGTAACTTAGTTGAGCATTACCTCCATCACCTAATTTTTTATAAGCATCTCCTAAATTCACAAATACATCAGGGTCGTTCATTTTTTTGATGGTGGTAGCTTGCTTTAATTTATCTACTGCATAGGCTGCATCTCCGTTTGCTGCGTTAACATTAGCAAAACCTACCGCATTTAAAACAGCAGCACTTGTACCTTTTGATAAACTAATGGCAGTTTCAAACTGACTGCGTGCATCCTGGGTTTTTCCTTCCAACAAATTAATATGCCCCATACCTGCCAATAGTAACGGACTATTGGGGTTTGCCATCAACGTTTTTTGATACAATGCTTTTGCAACCGCAATATCATTAGGGCTTCTTTCTTCAGGGTCAATTAATGCTTGCCCTTCCCAATAAACAGCTTCCACATCATTTGGATTGGCAGCAATTAATTTTTCAAAAACAGCTTTTGCACTTTTTAATTTTTCATAGTACAAAAAGTTTTTACCATCATTTATTGATTGTGCCTTCATAGTTGTCGCTGCAACTAAAACTCCAAAAAATAATATTCCCACTTTCAAATTTTTCATAAACTTTCCGATTTAAATTAATCTTTACAATGTTAATTAAATTTATTACCTATCAACAAAAACCCTTGAAATTATTTTATTATTTTTTGATTTATTTTTATGCTTCGCACTGCAAAACCAATTTTAGCGGAACCTAAATAGGCTCTTTTAAATATGAGTTGACCTCTTTCAAAGGTCATAAAATCTACAAAACCTGCTCCCAATCCACTATAATTTTCTTTTAAAATGTAATACAAACCACGTACCAAAGGGTATCTGTGCGTTAAGATGCTTAACTGGCTTGGTTTTACATATGGAGAGTCGGAACAAATACTACATTCTACATAGGCAATTTTTACTCTTTTAAGCATATTAACCTGGGCTGTATCTTCCGGGTTTCCTATCCAGCTTATACCTACCATTCCAATTGCATTTATATCAGAAGCAACATAATTTAAAACCTCCGTACTATTTTTAACAGCCTTAACTACTCCGGTATCAAATTTTTTCCCTTTCAAAATACTATCAATTGCGAAACGAACCGTGCTGGTTGCACTCAAGCCATCAAAAATTATCTTCTCTTTATTCGCCATCTTTCCACTTAATTGATCCTGCAATCTTTTTATCGAAAAAACAGTGTCAGGGCTATTGGCATTTACCACTATAGCAATAGCATCGGTTGCTATTTTATCCCAACGGGGAATATAATCCAATGAGTCTTCAAAATACTTTTCCTCCTTACTATTTAACCCGCGGGTAACAATTACCAACCTTGTAGCGGAATCATTTAGCAGATCTTTCAAACATTCAGCCTCCGGTTTATACTGCACATTTATTTTGGTACCGGGGTAACTTCCTTCATACATCTTTATCTGTTCATCAATAACAGGTTTAAAAGATTCATCAACACTTATATTAATTGTACCATTTAAAGGAGTATCGGCGGGTATCACTTGTTTTTTAGTGGTACAGCTACTTAGTAAGACTATCGACAGTAAGCCAAGTACTACTGCTTGTCTTAGTTTTTTGTAAATTTTAACTTGCATCAGTAATTTCTAAAATAATTTTTTTTATATCCCCTGTAAATTCTGAAAGCCCCGTAAAGCCAACATATTATTGCAAAAATTTTTATCACCAGCGGATCGTATTGATTGATGTATTTTCTGGTATAAATTGTTGGAAACATAAAGAAACAACCAGCTATAACTAAGAATATGCCCATACCATAATTAGTAATAGAACGCATTCTAATTAATCCTTTCTCCCGCTCGTTTAATGGTTCGTTTTCAAATTCTTCCAGTGCCATATTACTTTTATTAAAAAAATATTTGAATTAAATAGGATAAATAAGTATTGAGACTGGCAAATTACATAAATAATTACGTAATTAATCTGCCGAAACAAACTTTACCGGAATTGTAAAATATACGGCTACATTTTTTCCATTTGCTTTACCTGGTATCCATTGCGGCATTTTTTTTATTACGCGCAATACTTCCTTATTAAAAATTTCGCCACCATCTTTTAAAATGGATAATTGTTGCAATTTCCCATCGTATCCAACAACAAAACCAACATTTACGGCTACCATTTCGCTTCCTTCCATTTGAATTGGGTTATTTAAATTATGTTCTAAAAATTTACGCAATGCATTAATACCGCCCGGAAAACCCGGCTCAAGATCGGGGTTAGTAACCAATTCATTTAGATTGATCGGTTTAATTACTGTTTCACTTTTACCCGAAAGATTTGTGTTTTGCCCATCGCCGGATGTACCAATTAATCCGCCACCAACATTTTCATTTGCCCTACTATTTAGTCCGGCAATTATGTCCGGAGGGTTTAAAGTTTGCAAGCTATCTGCAATATTATTTTTTATAACAATTAATGGTGTAGTTAATTTCCTTTGAATGGCAGCAACAGCCCTGACTACTTTAAGCGGTAAAACTTTTTTAAATTCCTTTATTTTAGCCGGCATAAAATGCGCTAATTCCACCTCCACATATTTTATAACAGGGGCATCTTGTTTTGGTAAAAACGTAAAAGCGCATAAAATAATAACTGCTGCAAGGGTTATGGAAATAGATTTAACCAATCGGTAGGTATAAAATTTTCGTAGCGTATAGGCGCCATACATTTTGTTTCTGTTATCAAAAAGCAGGTCCAATACGTCCGACTGAAGAATTAATTCGCTGTTCATATTTAAAGGTTTTGATGAAAAGAATAAATTTCAAAACCGGCGCCGTTATTATTAAGATGCAACAGGGGTTCATTTCCATAACGGTAACTGCAGCAGAATTAGAAAATAGTAATAATTTGAAGAGTAAAATTTAAGTATGCTGTCTTTAAGCCGGTACCGAGCGCCTCCAATTACAGTATCGTCTTTATCTTAATAGCATTGTTTCATATATAAATATCTACATCTTATATTTGCGCATGAAAATTTTGATGGTTTGTCTGGGTAATATTTGCCGTAGTCCGCTTGCAGAAGGAATTTTACAACATAAAATTAAGGCCGCCGGTTTAAATTGGGAGGTGGATAGCGCAGGTACAAACGGGTATCACGTAAATGAGCCACCGCATCGGTTATCACAAAAAGTAGCCAAAATACATGGTATCGATATCAGCCATCAAATTTGCAGGCAAATAGTAGCCGAAGATTTTAATAAATTTGATAAGATATATGCTATGGCTGAAGAAGTTATCGATGAAATGAAACAGTTGATAGGGAGTAAATATGACAGCAAAAAGATTGAGCTTTTAATGGAAGAAGTTTATCCCGGACAAGCAATTGATGTGCCTGATCCATGGTATGGACCTGAAGCTGGTTATGAGGAAGTATATGAATTAATTGAAAGGGCCTGTGAAAAAATTATAGACAAGGCTACAGTAAAATAATTACGCAAAAATAAAATTTTAGTGCAATCTGTAATTTTCGAAAACTTGTTAATTACCATAAAGAACTTAAAACTTTCCGTTTAAATAATAGTAAGAATTATTAAAAGATATTTTACATAAAATTGATTATGGCTAAACCATCCATTCCGCAGGGTACCAGAGATTTTACAGCAGATGTTGTGAGAAAACGTTCCTATATATTAAATACCATTCGGTATATTTTTGAGCTCTATGGCTTTGAACCATTAGAAACACCCGCCATGGAAAACCTGGATACGCTGATGGGGAAATATGGGGAAGAGGGAGACAAACTGATCTTTAAGATTTTAAATAATGGTATTAACGATCCAAAAAATATTGAAAAATCTACCGCAGGATTTCAAAAAGTTTTAGCAGGTAAAAGCAGCAGCGATCTAACAGAAAGGGCTTTAAAATATGATTTAACTATTCCCTTTGCCCGACATGTAGCCATGAACCATGGTAAAATTACTTTTCCCTACAGGCGCTATCAAATACAAGCGGTTTGGCGGGCAGACAGACCGCAAAAAGGACGATACAGGGAATTTACACAATGTGATGCCGACGTTGTAGGCAGTACAAACCTGCTGAATGAAGTTGAATTTTGTGCTATTTACCATGCTGTATTTACAAAATTGGGGATCACAAATTATCAACTTAAAATTAATAGCCGTAAAATTTTAACCGCCCTTGCTACCTTATGCGGCGGAGCCGATAAACTTACAGATATAACAATTGCCATTGATAAATTAGATAAGATAGGAATTGAAAAAGTAAAGTTGGAGTTAGCCGAAAGAGGCCTTAGCGAAACACAGGTTAACATCATTGAAAGCTATTTGTTGATCAGCGGAACCAATGAAGAAAAGCTGGAACAAATAACCGCATTATTGGGCAAAATTGAATCCGGAAAAAAGGGAATTGAAGAAATAAAGATCGTGTATGAACAGTGTGAAAATATTAACCTTGCTATAGATTTTACCTTGGCGCGGGGTTTAAATTATTATACCGGAATTATTTTTGAAGCCAAGGCACCCGAGGAAGTAAAAATAGGCAGCATTGGCGGTGGGGGCAGGTATGATGACCTCACCAGTTTATTTGATGTACCCGGAATTGCAGGGGTGGGTATAAGTTTTGGGGTGGATAGAATGTATGATGTGATGGAAGAACTTTCTTTATTTTCTGCCGAAGTTGAGGTTGGAACCAAGGCCTTGTTTTTTAATATGGGCGAAACGGAAAGCAGGTTTGCCTTTGGTATAATGCAACAGTTGCGTAGTAAGGGTATTAGCTGCGAAATGTTTCATGAATCTTCTAAAATAAGTAAGCAGTTTAGTTATGCAGAAAAAAAGAAAATTAAATATGCCGTCATAATTGGCAGTAAGGAAATAGAACAAAAATATTGCCTCGTAAAAGATCTTTCAACAGGCTTGCAGGAGGTTGTTGTATTTGAAAAATTATTTGACTATTTTAACAAATAAACCGGATCACCTATAAAACTTTTAAGTATTAAATTAAAATCAACTTATGCAAACACAACTTAGAAATTGGCTGATGGGAGCAACAATAATTTTATTTGCTTCCTGCACAAAATCAAATACACAAGGCAGGTATATTCCAAGAGATGCTGCCTTTGTAATACAAGTTAATGGTAAAACCCTCTCTTCAAAATTACCCTGGAGCGAGATAAAACAAAATCCGCTTTTTAAGGATGCAGCGCTTGACAACACCATTCCTTCTGCAATGAAACAAGCCCTCAATAGCCCGGATAGTGCCGGTATTGATATTAATTCAGATTTGATATTTTTTGCTGTAAAAGATAGTACGGGCGGCTATATTGCTTTTGAAGGCAACGTGAAGGATGAAAAATTATTTAAAGCATTTAATACTCAATTTACGGATAGCAGCAAACCGATTGATAAAAATGGGGTAACATTTAGTAGCAAGCAATCTATTTGCGTTGGTTATTCCAAAGATAAATTTGTATATATTTTTGATGCGCCCGCCATGTATAACCTGCAGGACATTTCCGGAAAGGGACAACAGAATGCCGGCAATTTACCAACTGGTAAAAAAAGAGATGTAACAGCTACCTGCGTTGAAATATTTAACCTGGATGAAGATATAAGTTTAGCAAGAAATGAGAAGTTTTCGAAGTTGCTGAAAGAAAGCGGGGATATACATTTTTGGATAAATGGAGAATCATTAATGACAGGCGTTTCGGGCAACCCTATGATGGCCATGATTGATATTGGTAAATTTTATAAAGGCAGTATAACCACAGCAACAGTAAATTTTGAAAATGGTAAAATCAATATGGCGGTTAAAGGATATGTAGGAGAGGATTTTGCTAAGATCTATAAAAAATATAGTGGCGGTAAAATAAGCGATGATATGCTTAAACGTTTACCCGGAAAGAATATTTCCGGTGTAATGGCCCTGAATTTTAACCCCGAAGTAATCAGAGAATTTTTAAAAATGATGAGCCTTGATGGAATGGCAAATATGGCGCTAACCAAGGCAGGTTTTACCCTTGATGATTTTATAAAAGCCAATAAGGGAGATGTATTAATTGGTGTAAGTGATGTTACTTTTAAAACAGACAGCAGTAAAAATGATTATGGCGACAATGCCGAATCGCCATTAAAAGTTAGTCCGGTTTTTAAATATGTTTTTGCCACTTCTATTGCAGATAAGGATGCATTTAATAAATTGATCAATGCAGGTAAAAAAATGGGCGAACATAATTTACCTGATACCAGTAAAGCGCCCTTTGCTTATAAGAGCGATGGTACTTATTTTACCATTGCCAATAACCAGGAAAATGCAGATAAATTTCTTGCAGAAACCAATGGAAATGCAGATTTTATTAATAAAATAAACGGTCAGCCTTTTGGTGCCTATGTTAATATTCAGACTTTACTAAAAGCATCTCAAATACCTGCTGGTAAAGACAGTAGCGCTAAAGCAATGTATGCTGCCTCTATTGCTTTATGGGATAATGTTTATATGAAAGGTGGCGAAATGAATAATGAGGATGCCATAACCCAATCGGTAGAAATTAACCTGATGGATAAAACTACCAGCAGTTTAAAGCAACTGAACGTATACGCGGTTAAATTGAGTGAAATTTACCAATCAAAAAGGGCAAAAGACAAATTAAGTCAGGCTGATTTTGAACATAGCATGTCAATTCCTGACTCGATGGTTCATGCTGATGTGAAACTTAAAAAAAACAAATAGTTCCTAATTTACCTTCAGCCAACCCTTTATCGAGTTGGCTGTTTTATACTATTATTTCATGCAAATTTTCTTGCAACAAATACTCCCCGTTTTTTTTGATCAGGATAAATTTACCGGTTCGCAATTGTGGAATCAAAATATACAATTCATCAAGGGAGAAAACTGCCATATCATTGCACCCAGCGGCAGTGGAAAAACCTCTTTGATTCATTTTATATATGGGCTAAGAAATGACTACAAGGGAAAAATATTATATGATGATACTGATATCCGAAATTTTGA
>JAYTHI010000018.1:0-7355 GCA_043732685.1 Ferruginibacter sp.
TGCCTTTTTAGAAGCAGCCTTGACTTTCGTTTGTTACTTTTTTTTGTTAAGAAAAAAAAGTAAATAGAGAGACACTTAATTGTTTTAAACCATCCTTTAGTTCCTACAAATAAATTTTCCTATCATAAAAATTCATCATTATACGAATAAAAATAATCTATTAAATCCTTTATCAGTATATCGTTCAGCGTTTTATTGCAAACACTAATTAATATAATATAAAGCTTAATTTACTGTGTTAATTTTTAAACCATTTCATCCAGATTGGTAGCCTGTTTAATTTTAAACCGGTATATTTTTCTTCAAGCGCACCAAAACTGCTGTAAAAAAATGCCAGACTTGGTATATCACTTCCTTCAAAATCCAACAATAGATTTTTACCGGCATTGTCTTTTATAAATGCATTTATTAATGCGTGCGAAGCTCCAAACGCTTTGCTATCCGGATGGTTACCTACAAGAATATAGTAAGCCCTGTTATTGGAAAATAAAAATGCACAGGAACTTATTAAATGTCCGTTGGGCGTATAAACCCCGTAAGTAGTGGCTTTATTTTGGGTGTAAAAAAAATCAAATACTTTTTTAAAATGCTCAAAGTGAATCGCTTCTATTTGCGAAAAAGTTCTCGATTGTTCTGTTGCCAATAATAATACGGACTCAATGGGTATATTTTGCTTTATGGTGACTTGCAACTGAATCGATTTTTTAATGTTCCGCTTAATATTATCCCTGTAACGGGAATAAATACCTTCATAGTTTTCCTGCAATGGCAAAACATAATTCATTCTTTCATAGAGGTTAAAATGCTGCAGCTTAAACCGGTTTTGATGGTTCAGATAAATATCAAAATACTTAAATTTTTCCGGGATATGTTGTAAAAAATCATCTGCCAGATCAGCGGATATATTGTTACCAAATATCCCCAGGCTTGCCATAAAAAACGGCTGGTATAAATAATATACGCCGTATTTTTTATTAAAGGTAAGTGGCATCACTACTTCATAATCTCCCAAAACCAGGGCATCCCAATTTTTGGCCATACAATCCAGATAGAAAGATGCTGCATAAATTAATCCATTGGCGGCATGTGTAATGCAGGCATCCCATTTTAATTTGTCTATTTGTACATATGGTAGGTATTGTATTTTCAACATTAATAGACCAATTGAGGAGCCAGTTTTTTTAATTTAAATTTTTGAATATCAATACTAAAAGAAATACTTTTTAAAAGCCTGTTGGTTAAAATGGTCGATTTAAAATAGTCGCGGTAAACGCCGCTGTATACCAGGGGCAGGTAAATTTGTACAATGTCTTTACATAAAGAAAGTTGTAAACCGGCATCATAAATAATCCTTCCTGTTGCAGCATTTTTTTGCCAGGCTTCTGCATAAGTACCAATATCAACAAAAAATTTAAAAGGAATGTTTACAGGAAGCATCCGTAAAATATTAATTGCTTTGGGTACATCCGTTGTAAAATTTGCTGCCATCAGCCAGTCGTCTGTTTTGCCCACCTTATTACTTAGCAGGTCTGTTCTCACTTTAAAAAATCCATCCCTGTTCATTATTTGCTGCGATGAAAAATCGGAGTATGCATTGCGGCCGGTAAAATAATTTTCATAGCCATAATCTTCGTAACCCTTGGGTCCGCTCATATTTAAATGATAGCTATCGGTTTGGTATTGTTTTATAAAAGTTTTATCACCCAAATAAATAAATTTCCCTGCAAAAAAACGAATGTTCATTCCGCCTCCCCCGGCATAATTTAAAAAATAATTTCCTGTAAAGGCCAGTCTAACAAAATCGCTTCCCTGCTCTGCTACTATTTCACCGGAATAGGGGTACAATGCGCGGTCATTATCTACCACATATTTTAGTTGGTTAAAATACCTGCTGTTTGTTGGATAGCTTATATTATCCTGGTGTGTTGTATTATTTCTTGTAAAAAGTAAGGATTGTTCTTTAATAAAAAATGTTTTCCATTGTATAAATTTACTGCTATGGCTAAGTGCGTTCTTAATGGGAAAAATATATTTTAAGGAGGGGACAATTTTACTGAACCGGAATGCTTTTGTATTTTTATTAGAATCAGTAAAGTTATTACCACTAAAGGTTTCAGCAGATAAGGCCAGCTCTATTTTTTGTGTATTTTTGCCGGGATACCAATGATAACTTATCCTTGCAAGTCCGTTTAGTTGCTTGCTGCCGGTGGCGTATAATGGCGCTGCAATGTATTGAAATTTTTCTGCCGGCAAGGTGTAATTGTGTACCAGTATCCCTACCATTAATTTATCGTATATATTGGCACCAAGGGCAGGGGCTACAAAAATATAATGGTGTTTGTCAGTATCCTTAAAATTAAAAAAGCCGGTTAATTTTATATCTTTTTTAATTTTATCTGCAGGCAATGGTCCTTTAGTATGAAGCAATAAAAATATGGAATCCAGATTTTTACCACTTACATTTTCTATTACCTTTTGAAAGTCTTGCGGATAGGGATGTTTAAATTTCCATTGCTGATAAAACTGGTGCATTGCACTATCAAAAATGGCTAAGCCTACATTATTTTGCAATAGCTTCATCCATTCTGCTGTTTTGTAATAGGCAATGGCATTGTAATTTTCAGGTGTAAAACTTGCTGCATCCGTTGCAATAGGTTGGTCTTTTTGAGCCGAATATAAATTTAAGGCGGCAAATTTTTGCTGGTTGTCCGGAAGCCTGTTTTCTAAAAAACCTTTTGTAGGTATTGTTTCTTTTGTAATACTGTGTCCGCTTTCCCAATAACGAGTGTCATAATAAGAATTGATGCCTTCATCCATCCAGGGATAGTTTCTTTCGTTGGTAGCTAAAATGCCGTAATTCCAGTTGTGACCTATTTCGTGTTCAATAACTTTTTCCAATTCCAGCTCACTTTCAATAGGCGAAATGGAAGTTATTGTAGGATATTCCATTCCCCCATCAAAGCCTATTTTGGCTCCAACAGCAGTTGCAGTGTTATAAGGATAAGGCCCTAAATAGGCACTTCTTGTAAGGATGGATTGTTTAATAAACTGTAAACTTTTTTTCCAATATTTTTTTTGATCGGGTTCAAAATAGGCTGCCACTTTTATAATTTTATTGTCGGTTAGCTGCAAGGTATCCGAAACATAAATAAAATCTTTATTGGCAAACCAGGCAAAATCATGCACATTGTCCTGTTTATAAACCAGGGTTTTTATATTTTGAGAAGAAGGAGTTATAATTTTTTCTACCTGTTTTTTTTGTAAGAAAGGAGGGTGTTTTGGCGTTTTTTTTATTTCAGTTGTTATACGGGTAACGGGTAATGTATTAATTTCAGTTGACTCTTTTACAAGTTCACCTGTGGCAGCTACAATATAATTTGCCGGTAAATTTATTTGAACTTTATAATTTCCAAACTCACTATAAAATTCTCCCTGGTCCAGATAGGGCAGGGGATGCCAGCCCGTTTTATCGTACACGGCAGGCTTAGGGTACCATTGTGTTATTTGATAGGTTTGCCCTACATGTCCGCTTCTTGAAAAGTTAAAAGGCAATTTTATGTGAAAGGGTGTTTCTATTTTAATGCTGCTTTGAGGCGGTAATGTTTGAGGTAATATTAATTTTAGTATATCCTGGTATGCAGTATCATACTGTGTTTGGGCTGCTATACTGTTTACTTTAAAATCGAGTCTGTTGATGTATCCCCTGTCATTTTCGTTGCTAAAATAAAAATCTGTTCGTCCATTTAGAAGTAATTGGTCGCTAAAAGCGGTACGGTCATTTTTGTAGGCATTCGGCCATAAATGTATCCAGATAAATTTTAGGGAGTCAGGGGAGTTATTAAAATAATCCATTTTTACAAATCCATCCAGGGTATTTGTATTGTCATTTAAAGTAACATCAATTGTATAATTTACCTGCTGCTGCCAATAATTAGTCTGACTAAAAATGGAACTTATTTTACATAGTGAAATTAAAATTAGAAAGATTGTTTTTTTCAATGCAGCTAGGTTTATCCAAAAATAATAAAAATCTTTTGTAAGCTTTGTTTTGCTGCAAACTGTTATTGATAATGGTATGTAAACTTTTAAATAAAATAAAAGGATGGTTAACCTTATTGTAAAATAATTAAAAGTTTTAAGGAAATAGTTTAGAAGACCAGATTTAAAATTAGGACTATTCTATTAACCTGCATGGGTAAAAAAACTTGCAGTTCTGGTTTAAGTCAGGCTTAGGCGTGGCAATGCTACTGGTTTTAAAGGGAAGCATTTGTTGTAATAGAAAGCAATATTTTGCCGGCATAAAAAAACGACTAAACGCCTTCCCCCCTTACCGGCAAAAAAACGTCTTAACGCCTAAACGGCAAAACAACATTTTGCAAAGCAAAACAAAAAACGCCTTCCCGCCGTCCCGGCATAAAAAAAACGCCTTATCGGCAAAAAAAGCGGATTGAAAATTATTATATTCTATTTACCATTACCCGATAAAATTATATTAACTGTTTGCAGTAGTATTTTTATATCGAGCAGCACTGATATATTTTCGATGTACATGATATCGAATGGCATGCGTTGTATCATTTCATCAATGGAAGAGGCGTAGCCAAATTTTACCATTCCCCAGCTGGTTAAACCAGGTTTAACTTTAAGAAGGTATTTATATTCCGGTCTTTGTTTTTCAATAAGATCGCAATAATATTTTCGTTCCGGTCTTGGGCCTACAAGGCTCATATCTCCTTTAACAATATTCCAAAGTTGCGGTATTTCATCAAGCCGCCATTTACGCATTGTTTTTCCCCAGGCTGTAATGCGGGGATCGTTGCTGCTGCTTAACATCGGGCCATATTGTTCTGCATTTTGCACCATGCTTCTAAACTTAATTATATTGAAAGGTTGGCCCTTGTACCCAAGCCTTTCCTGCAAAAAAAATATGGATTCCACCGAAGATAATTTGGTTCGTATGGCGGTGTAGAGTATTAACGGTGATAAAATGATCAGACAAATAATACTGATAATAATATCCATAAATCGTTTAATATTTTTTTGCCAGCTAGGAAGGATGCCGCTGTGTACATCTATTAATGGAAGCCCGTTTATATTGGTAGTTCTAACAGCGCCACTAATAATATCTACGTCATCCGGGGTAATTTTTATGTTTACATCTTTATCGCTTAGTTCCCTTAAAATGGAAGTAAGCAGTGCTCTGTCATTTTTTTCTACGGCAATAATTACTTCTTCAATACCTTCTGTTGCTATTATACCATCAATATTGCGAATATCAGCATACCTGGTAATATTACTTAGTTCAGGCGTATTTATTGGGCCATTAATATTTAAAAAGCTGGTGATGGTATAACCGGCATTTGCATTGGATAGCTTATTAAAGGCGGTAAAAAAGTCGGTGGCATTTTTGCCGGAGCCAATTAAAAGTATATTAAAGAATACCGATTTTTTCTTTAATTGTTTATTGGCAATTTGTAAAAAAAGAAACCTTAAAAATAAGGTAATAAAAAAAACAGGAAAAAGAAGGCTGAAAAATTCCTGGTAATAATGCTTATTATCGCCTTGCGGATTTTTTAGGATAAAGAAAAACAATAAAGCGGTGCAACCCAGGAAGCAGGTAATTAAGGTTCTGAAAAATTCATTTACAAATGACTTATGGTATATTTCTTCATAGGCACCACTTAAGAAATGGAGGCTTACCCAACCTGTAATGTATAAGATTCCACCAACAAAAAAACCAGGCGGCAGGCTAAAAGCATAGTTATAAATGGCGGTTCGTAAATAATAAAAAAAAAGCCAGGTAGATGCCGCGCTATAGATATCACATAAAATAAACCAACTTATATTTATACGGGGTTGTTTCACAATTGCAGCGAAATTATAGTTTAATATTTATAAACCTGGTCCAATCTTATCTAGTATTTGGTGTGCAATATCCATGGCCCTAAAACCATCCAATACATTTACCGGAGTATCAGTATTATGTACAATGGCGTTGATAAAAGCTTCTAATTCCATTTTAATAGCGTTATTGTCTTCAATAATTGGATTAGCGATTGCAATTGTTTTTTTACCACTATTGGTTTCAATATCAAATGTAAAAACATTTTTATCCTCCGGGGTATTGAGTTTAATGATCTCGGTTTTCTTATCTAAAAAATCAATGCCGATATAAGCGTCTTTTTGGAAGAGCCTCATTTTTCTCATTTTTTTCATGGAGATACGGCTGCTGGTTAAATTGGCCACACAACCATTATCAAATTCTATGCGCACGTTGGCAATATCAGGTGTATCGCTCATTACCGAAACACCATTTGCTGAAATGGCTTTTACATTACTTTTAACCAGGCTTAAAATAATATCGATATCATGAATCATCAAGTCAAGTATCACGCTAACATCTGTACCGCGCGGATTAAATTGCGCCAGCCGGTGAACTTCAATAAACATGGGTTCTAACCGATGATCTTTTAAGGCTAAAAACGCCGGATTAAATCTTTCCACATGCCCAACCTGAAATTTAATATTTGCTTCTCTTGCAAGATTAACAAGATTTCTAGCCTCTTCCATAGTATTGGCAAGTGGTTTTTCTACAAAAACATGTTTACCTTTTGTTATGGCGGCCTGGCATAAATTAAAATGTGCGGTAGTTGGTGCCACTACATCAACGGCATCGCATGCGGCTATCAATAGATCTGCATCATTAAATCTTTGTAATCCGTACTTTTCAATAACCGTGTTGGCTATTTCATCGTTTGGATCAAAGAAGCCCACTATTTCTACACCCTCCATTAAAAGCCAGTTATTTAAATGAAATTTTCCTAAATGACCAACACCCAAAATACCCACTTTAATCATATCGCAATTGTTTTTTCAAATATAAGTTCATTACCGGTAGGTAGAAGTATAACTTTTCCAAAGGGCATTTTATGCATGCCTAATCTATAACAAAACAAAAAATTAAGCATCCTTAAAATGAAACACCCATTAAAGAAAAAAATAATTTTATTCAGGCAGCCGGCCAAAGCTGTTATTCCATTTTAAATAAAAGCAGGTATGATTAAATTTTCCACCTGCTTCTTTGGTAAAAAATGCCATCCTAAAAATTAGGAACGATTTTATCAACCAATTAAGGCCACACTATAACGCTGCAGGATGGATTTTAACTAGTGTCTGAAAAATAACGCTAAAAGCTTTTATAGGCAGCGTTATTGTTTGAAAAAGCTGCTTGAATCTTTGATTAGTAATTAATATCTCCTTAAAATCTATTTGAATTAAATCAATAGTTCTATGATGAACTGTATTAACGGCCTCTTCTAAAAAGAGCAAGAAATTTTCCAAATAAGGCGTTAAGA
>JAYTHI010000019.1:0-20435 GCA_043732685.1 Ferruginibacter sp.
GATACGGCTACCATTACAAATTTTCCTTTTTCATCATTTTGTAAAGTATTTAATGGAATTACAATGGCACTTGCTGCACCATAATCTTTTATTTTTATAAGGGCAATCTGGTTAGGTTTTAATGCAGGATCCTTGGGTAATTTTGCTTCTACAACAAAGCCCCTGTTGAGTACATCTATCGACGCGCCTACAAAACTTACGGTTACATTAAATGTTTTATTGGCGTCTGGTAATTGAACCACAACTGCACTTCCCTTGCCTACCGTTCCTAAATAATTTTCCGGAATATTACCAGTTACTTTTAATAAGGAGTTGTTTACAATTTTAATTATACCAGATCCCGGGGCTCCAAAAATTTCGCCCATTTTTACCGTCATAACATCTGCAATGCCGCTCACATCGCTATATACCAGGGAAGTGTTTGATTGCGCCTGAACAGACTTTACGTTTTCTTCATTTGCCTGTAATTGATTTTGCAAAGTGGCAACATTGTTTTTTGCTGTTACTAATTGCACTTCGGTTCCAATGCCCTGATCCCATAAATTTTTCTGGCGTTGGTAAAGGTCTTTCGCAAACGCCAATTGAGTTTTAATGCCTTCTAAACCCTGCCTTGCTGCAATTACATTTTGCTTAATAACCGCATCATCCAATCGCAATAATAATTGTCCCTTCTTTACAATATCACCTTGCTTTACATAAATTGCTTTTACCTGGCCAGGTTGCCCGCGCGGAGTTATTAAACTTACGTTTTCTGCATCCACCCTGCCTTGTAATTCTATGTAGTGCGTAAAATTGGTGTCAACCAATGTTTGTACTGCTACCAACTTTGTTTTTTGCTGGGCTGCTGCACTGGTATCTAATTTGCTGATAGTATTTTCGAGGCTTGTAATTTGGCCATCAATTTTATCCTTATCTGCTTTTAATTTTTCGAGTGCAACTTTTTTGTCATTCAGTATCCCATTAGCATCTTTTTTACTGTCGCCGCAGGAAGATAAGAACAATATTGCCGTAATACTTATCACAACAAATTGTTTCAATTTTATATTTTTAATTAATTTATTCACGTTGGTATGTTTAATGTTTATTTTAATAGTATTAAAGTTTGCCTACTGCTTTTAAATAATCTACCCTTGCGATAATGGCGCTGTATAAGGCGTTGATATAATTGGTTTGTGCAGTTTTTAAATCAACTTCGGCAGTATTAATTTCTGTTGCGCTGCCGGTACCTGCTTCGTATTTTTTTTTGGTTTGATTGTAAACTAGTTCTGCCAATGCCATATTTTGTTTTTGAAAGTCCATGGTTGCGGTAGCTGTGGCAAAATTATTTTTGGCGATTATCACATCATTGTCGATAGTAAGTTTTACACCTTCCAGTTGGTTCTGTGTTTGCTGCAAAGCCAATTTGGCACCATTTATTTTGGCCTTAATACTAAAGCCTTTAAAGATGGGTACAGTTAAACCAAGTCCGATAAATGAAGTGGTGTACCAGTCTGTTTGTTTTTTAAAGAAATCGAATTTGGTTAATTGTGCCTGCTTATTATAGTTGGCGTTAAAGTTTAGTACAGGTATTCTGCTGAGTTTATATCTTTTAATATTGTACTCATTTAATTTATTATTCAGCACTAAAGCCTGGTATTCTTTTCGGTCTGTATATTGGTAATCTGATGCCGTTAATATATTTTCTTTTACCTGTGTATCGCTTAGGGTATCGGTTAATACAATACTGTCTTTCAAAGGCATGCCTATCAATACTTTTAGTCCTGCATAACCATTTGCAATATTGTTTACGGCTTGTAACTTTTCTGTTTGCAGGTTGGCTATTTGTACGGTTACTTTATCTACATCCAATTTTTCAGCAAATCCGTTTTTATAAATTTCCCGGGTATCATGGTCAAGTTTTTGAAGCCTTGCAAGGTTGGCATCCAAAAGATCTGTCTGTGTTTTACTTACCACCAATTGGTAATAAATTTTATAAATAGTTGCTTTAATATTTTCCTGTGTTACTTCAGCTACTTTTTGCCTTGCTGCAATACTGGTTTTTCGGGCCTGCAGTCCTACAAACACCTGTCCGTCAAACAGTACCTGTGATAAAGCAACCCCCGCATTGGTGGTGTATTTTGTGCCAAATTTTAGCGGTACAAAAGTTCCTGCCGGGCCACCAAAAACCTCTGCAGGTAGCAATGATGTGGGGATGTTCAGGTAATCAGTAGAGGCTGCACTACCGGTTATTTGCGGATAAGCACCTGAAGTTATATCCTTATTCGTCTGCTCCTGTATCAATACATCGAGCAAGGCATTTTTTACCTGGTAAGCATTTTTTAATCCATATTCTACCGCTTGCTTTACAGATAGTTGATTGGTTTGTTGCCCCTGTACCCTGGTACTTAGTAAGACTATACAGACCATTGATAATTTAAAAAAATTACTACTTGTTGTTCTTTCCATCTTTACTTTTTTTTGTGCTGTCTTGTTGGTATTTTAATACCATTTTATACCCTTTTAAGGAAACCAGTCCAAACAAAAAATGAAGTATAATTTCCTCTTCTATTTCGACCATTTTATTTTTTAATTTGGCATTGAAGTCCATGTTAAACGACATCATCATCGTCTCTACCCTAAAACGTGCCATGATATCAATGTTGATCTCTTTCCGATATAATTCTTCGGTCACCCCCCTTTTAATATTATCTACCACTACATTATATAAAAAGTCATTTTTGTAGGCATGAAATTTTATAAATGCTTTTGGATGATACTTTTGCATATCAAATATTAACGCAGGATTCATACTGCTAAACATTTCTACCAGCATATCTTTAGCTAAAAATATTTCATGTATGGCGTTTTTTGAATTGGTTCTGTCTGCAGCACAAATGTTTTCATTTTTTGTGAATTCATTCTCTACAACTGCATCTACCAACTCATCTTTATCGGCAAAAAACTGATAAATGGTCTTTTTACTAATACCCATATTGCCGGCAATATCATCCATACTTACACTACGTAAACCGTATTGCATAAAAAGCTCATGGGCTTTTTGCCTTATTCGTATACCTGTTTCAAAATCTGTCATTCAGTTGCAAAACTATGGAAACTTTTTATGTAACCAAAGTTTCCATCATTTTATATTACCATTTATAATTAAATCGGCTTTTTTAGTTGTGGTCAATCAATAAAGTATCTTTACTTACCTAAACATTGTTTTATGCAACAACCCTTCACGTATAAAAGGCTGCTACAATATTTTTTACAGGGCTTATTAATATTGGCTCCAATTGCAATAACCCTTTGGGCAATAGCGGCGGTATTTAGTTTTATTGATGGCATATTGCCCAATTTGGTGCACAATATTATTCCTGGTTTAATGGAAGATCCTCAGGGCAATATCAGGCGCATACCTGGTGTTGGTTTTATTTTGGTAATTTCATTGGTATTACTTGTAGGTTATGTATCCTCTTCCTTTATTTTTACAAAAATTGTTGATGTATTTGATAAGGTGTTGCAAAAAACACCCGGTATAAAATTTATTTATTCTACTTTAAAAGATTTTTTTGAGGCCTTTGCAGGGGAGAAAAAAAAGTTCACCCACAATGTGTTGGCAAATGTTGATAACAATGATGTTTGGCGTGTAGGATTTATTACCCAGGAAAATATGGAAGATTTTGGTTTTATCGATTATGTGGCCGTCTACATTCCTATGGCTTATTCTATTGCAGGTAATGTATATATCATTCCAAAAAATAGGGTAAAACCCATAACAAATATCAGCGCAGCACAAACGATGAAATTTGCCGTAAGTGGTGGTGTTACCGATGTGCTGGAACCTGGCGGAGAAATTCACCACGTTTAATTATTCATCAATCTACCCTCTATACCCTACTATGAAACGTACCCTGCTAACCACCTGTCTTTGCCTGCTGGCCTATAAATCTTTTTGCTGGGGTTTTTATGCCCATCAAAAAATAAATTACTATGCAACTTTTTTACTGCCGCCACAAATGATGGTGCTATACAAGCCAAATATTAATTTTATTACAGAACATGCAGTTGATCCGGATAAACGCCGGTACATGGTAAAAGAAGAAGGTCCCAGGCACTTTATTGATATTGATCATTATGGCGCATACCCATATACCAACTTGCCACATAAATGGAAAGATGCGGTTGCTAAATATGGAGAAGATTCGCTCAGGCGCTATGGCATTGTGCCCTGGCATATTGTAGTAATGCTCAACCGCCTTACTGCTGCTTTTAAAGAAAAAAATTTTACTGCAATAATGAAGAACAGTGCCGATCTTGGCCATTACATAGCAGATTCCCACGTTCCATTGCATGCAAGCGGCAACCACAATGGGCAGTTAACAAACCAAAAAGGCGTCCATGGTTTTTGGGAAAGCCGGGTACCGGAATTATTAGCAGAAAAGGAATATGATTTTTTTATTGGAAAGGCAGATTTTATCGCCGATCCCCTGGCCTTTGCCTGGGCAAGGGTACTGGAAAGTGGTAAAGCTGTCGATTCCGTACTGCTTTTGGAAAAAGAGCTGACAAAAGAATTTGGTGCAGATAAAAAATATGCCTTCGAAAATCGCAAAGGAATACTGATACGCCAATATTCTACCGCTTTTACAAACGCATACAGTAAAAAATTAAATGGTATGGTGGAAAGAAGGATGCGCCAATCCATTTATGCCGTAGCTAGTTTTTGGTACACGGCCTGGGTTAACGCCGGACAACCGGATCTTAAAGATTTATCTTCCCGAAAATTTTCTGAAGCAGAAGCAAGTGAATTTGATCAATTGGATGAGCAATGGAAAGCTGGTACGCAAATGATTGGCAAACAAGAGGAATAATCTTTTTACATATTTCTTGATTAATTGACAGGATTAGCCTATAAATTTATTAACAGCTTTTAATTTTATCTTTTTAAAAACGGCTTATTTGCTTCCCGGAAAAATAAATATTCACACCTTTAACGGCAACCGATAAAAAACAAAATTTCCAAGGTTGTAGCAGTCCTTTAAAATAGAAATTTTCATAGTCCAAAAAATTGCTATTTTTAAGTATTGAATTATTAATCCAATTATCCGGTTAATCCCCATCTTTTTAGCCAATATATCCTGCTGCATTTTAATTTCCCGAAAGGTTTTTGTAATTCAAATCTTTCTTCATAAACCATTTGTTATTTTTGCAAAAATATTTTTAATACGGGTGTATAATTATCCTGGAAAAACAAGAAGGTATGGTTCACAATTTTAACGCAGGTCCATCAATTTTACCAAAAGAAGTTTTTCAACAGGCTTCAGAAGCGGTACTTAATTATAACAATACTGGTTTATCAATTTTAGAAATAGGTCATCGCACGCCCTCTTTTCAGGCAATAATGGACGAGGCAAGAGCCCTGGTTAGGGAGTTGATGCAACTAAAGGATGATCGCGAAGTGTTGTTTTTACATGGCGGAGCATCTACTCAGTTTATGCAGGTGCCGATGAATTTATTGGATGACAATGAAACAGCAGCCTATGCAGATACAGGCGTATGGGGAATTAAAGCCGTTAAAGAAGCAAAACTTTTTGGTAAAGTTGCTGTTGTATGCTCCGGCAAAGACACTAATTACACTGCAATACCTACAAATTTTGAAGTTCCTGCTGATGCTAAGTATTTACATATTACCACAAACAACACTATTTATGGTAGCCAGTGGAAAAATTTTCCGGTAACTAGTATCCCTTTAGTTGGCGATATGAGCAGCGATGTTTTTAGCAGGGTAATTGATTTTAATGCATTCGATTTAATATATGCAGGTGCTCAAAAAAATATGGGGCCGGCCGGTGTTAATTTATTGGTGGTAAATAAAAATATACTTGGCAAAATTAAACGGGCTATACCAACAATAATGGATTACAGTAACCATATAAAAGAGGGAAGCATGTTAAATACACCACCTGTTTTTGCGGTATTTGTTTGTATGCTAACCCTGCGCTGGTTAAAATCCTTAGGAGGTGTTGCGGCAGTTGAAAAATTAAATATTGAAAAGGCCGAACTGTTGTACCGGGAAATTGATGAAAATCCATTATTCACCGGTACCGTGGTTAAAGAAGACAGAAGTAAAATGAATGTATGCTTTGTAATGAATGATGCAAGTTTAGAAGATAAATTTTTAGATTTTACCAAACAAAAAAATATAGTAGGTATAAAAGGTCACAGATTGGTGGGTGGTTTTAGAGCTTCTCTCTACAACGCTCTTCCTATAAGCAGCGTAGCTGTTTTAGTGCAATCCATGAAAGAATTTTCATTAATGCACTCCTAAATACTTTTACTTTAAATTCACCTACCAAAGTTAATTTTAAACATGATTACAATAAAGCCATTTAATGCCTTAAGGCCCGAGGCGCAACACGCAAAACAAGTAGCCAGTCGCCCATACGATGTGCTGAATAGTAAGGAAGCAAAAATTGAGGCCCAGGGCAATCCTTCCAGTTTTTTACATATTACAAAAAGTGAAATAGACTTGCCTGATAATACCGACAGTCATTCTCAGGAAGTATACAATAGAGCTAAGGATAATTTGGATGCATTTATTAGCCGTAATATCTTGTTTAGAGAAAGTAAACCTTGTTATTATATTTATCAGCTGGTAATGAATGGCAAAAGTCAAACCGGTTTGGTTTGTGGCAGTAGTGTGGATGATTATGAAAATGACCTTATAAAAAAGCACGAATTTACCCGTCCGGAAAAAGAATTGGATAGAATAAACCATATTAAAACTACCGGTGCTCAAACGGGTAATGTTTTTCTGGCCTATAAAAATGTGGCCGAAATGGATGCTATTATCAGTGATTGGAAAAAAGATAAAAAGCCTGTATATGATTTAATGGCAGATGATAAAATTCAACATTCCATCTGGATCATTAACGACAACGATACCATTGCAAAAATATCTGCTATTTTTAAAACAAAGGTTCCATGCACCTATATTGCAGATGGACACCATCGGGCAGCTTCTGCAGCCAAAGTGCGAACAGCCCTAGGTAATACCGCTCCGGCAGGGGCTAATATATTTTTAACTACCTTATTTCCTTCCAACCAACTTTTTATAATGGATTATAACCGGTTGGTAAAAGACTTAAATGGACTAAGTCTTGATGAATTGTTAACAAAAACTGCCGCCCAATTTACAATTGAAAAAGTAGCAGAAGCTTTTTCACCGGCCAGCCTTCACCAATTTGGATTGTATGCCAATAAGCAATGGTATAAATTAACTGCTAAAGAAGATTCTTTTACAAACGATCCGATGGGAATTTTAGATGTAACTATTTTACAACATAATTTTTTAGGACCTATTTTAAACATTATCGACCAGCGTACCGATTCAAGGATTGATTTTGTAGGCGGTATCAGGGGTTTAGGCGAATTGGAAAAGCGGGTAGACAGTGGTGAAATGGCCCTTGCCATTAGCCTGCACCCGGTATCAATTCAACAGCTTTTTGATATTGCAGATAGTGGAAATGTGATGCCACCAAAAAGTACCTGGTTTGAACCTAAATTAAGAGACGGTTTACTAACGCACCTTATTTATGATGCTAAAAACGCTTAATTTGTCCCGATATTTTATTGTAATTTTTTCAATGTATTTTTAAATATGAATATTTTAAAGGCAATACTTTTTTTGACAGGCTGTTTTTCTTTTGTGTTGTTAAGCAAAGCACAAACGGCTGCCGAATTGCAATCAACTGCGCGTGTTTTTAGTAAGCAGGGCGATTATGCAAATGCGGTGCTGGTGCTAAACCGGGCTAAGCAATTAGACCCTGTTGATATGGAAATTACTAAAGATCTTGCCCTTAATTATTATTACCAGCGCAACAATACAACTGCCCTTGAAATAATAAAACCAGTGCTGGAAAGAGCCGATGTTGATGACCAAAGTTTTCAAATTGCCGGTAATATTTATAAACAACTTAGTTTACCTAAAGAGTGTGAAAAGTTGTTTAAAAAAGGTATTAAAAAATTACCCCTTAGTGGTGCGCTATATAATGAATTGGGTGAATTATTGTGGGAACAAAAAGATTTTTCTGCTATAAAACAGTGGGAAAAAGGAATAGAAGTTGATCCGAATTATTCAAAAAATTATTTAAATGCCTGCAAATATTATTATCTGTCAGCAGATAAAGTGTGGAGTATTTTATATGGTGAAATATTTGTAAATATGGAACCTTTAAATGCCGGTGCAACTGAAGTGAAAAATATATTGATGGAAAGCTATAAAAAACTTTTTGCCAATATTAGCCTCATTAAAGATAATTCTGATAAAAGCAAGTTTGTACAGGCTTTTATTGAAACGATGAATAAGCAAACAGCTGTTGCAGCCTCAGGTATTAATGCAGCATCGCTTACCATGATCAGGACAAGATTTATTTTAGACTGGTATAAGGATAATGCCATTAAATTCCCTTTTAAACTTTTTGATTTTCAAAAACAATTGCTGCAGGACGGATTGTTTGACGCCTACAATCAATGGATCTTCGGTTCAGTCGAAAATTTGTCGGCTTACCAAAATTGGACAAAAATGAATGCAGATTCCTATAGTGAATTCAGTCGTTTTCAAAAAGGAAGGATTTTTAAAATACCAGCAGGGCAATACTACCATATGTAAAATTTCTATATAGGCTTCAAAGGAGTATACTTTTTAAATAAGTTTCTTTTTTCGGTTAATGATGAAGTTACATCCCAAACAATTCTCCTTTTTTTTACCCTTACTTTAGCCAATTAAAATAATATTATTGTGAAAATACTTTTCAAAAAGGATGATTTATTTTATTTACCTTAGTTTTTATAAATATTCATTTATGAAACAAGAAAGGGATGAACAACTTTGGCAACAGGCAAAAAAAAGAGCCGGCTTTCAACGTAGCCTCGTAACCTACTTTTTAGTAAATGCCTTATTATGGTCTATCTGGTGGTTTACACTTGGTAAAAAAGGATATAACTCAGATATGCCCTGGCCGCTTTGGACCTCCATTGGCTGGGGTATCGGCCTGCTTTTTCAATACCTGAATGCTTATGGCGGCAGTAAAAATGATCTGGTAGAAAAAGAATATCAAAAGTTGAAGAATAAAAATTAAATACAATTTGCACAATTAAATATTGCCAAAATTAACCTGTCCGGGTAGGTTTGGCAATAACTGAACACCCGTAAATGTTACCTATTTTTAACGGGATTTAAATCCAATCATTTAGATTAGAAGAAAGCTTGCTTATGATGAACGAACAAGGAAGGATATTTGATTTTTTACAATACCAGCTGGATACCTTTCCAAAAGCTGATATGCTTACTGCAAAAGAAAATGGACAATGGAAACCAAACAGTACCCAAAAGGTAAAAGAATTGGTTGACCAGTTAAGTATGGGTTTGCTTAATGCAGGTATTGGCGGGCATGATATGACGGTGGAAAACCAGGATAAAATTGCGTTGATTAGTGCTAACCGACCGGAGTGGTTGATGCTGGATCTTGCCTGTCAGCAAATTGGCGCTATACTTTGCCCAGTTTATCCCACTACTAATATTAACGAACTTGAATATATTTTTAACGATGCTTCAGTTAAACTTGTTTTTACAAGCGGAGAAGAAATATTGGCAAAAGTTAAAAGCATATTTGATCGTATCCCGTCTTTACAAAATATCTACAGTTTTGATGATTTGCCGGATGTGGCAAACTGGCAAAAATTACTTTTATCTTCCGGCGAAAGGGCAAGTTTGCAATTACAACAAATAAAGCAACTGATAAGCCCCCTACATTGCGCTACTATTATTTACACCTCCGGTACTACAGGTACCCCAAAGGGTGTAATGCTTAGCCACCAAAATATTGTAAGCAATGTTTTAAATTCTAAAAAAAGTTTTCCTTTCGAAGATAATATCAGTTCAAGATCCCTGAGCTTTTTACCATTGAATCACATTTTTGAAAGGATGGTATCTTACATTTATATTGCCAGTGGCATTTCTATATATTATGCTGAAAGCCTTGATACCATTGGTGATAATTTAAAAGAAGTAAAGCCTGCCTTATTTTGTACCGTACCGCGTTTGCTTGAAAAAGTATATGAAAAAATAATGGCGAAGGGAAGCGAACTTACCGGTATTAAACGCAAACTTTTTTATTGGGCAGTAGCATTGGGTAACCAATACGACAATACAAAAAACCAGGGTGCCTGGTATAATTTTCAATTGGCCATTGCCAATAAATTAATATTTAATAAATGGAGAGAAGCACTTGGTAATAATATAGAATTGATAATAACAGGGGGTGCGGCTTGCCAGGTAAGATTGATCAGGATTTTTACAGCTGCTAAAATACCAATTTTTGAAGGATACGGGCCAACAGAAAATAGTCCGGTTATTAGTGTAAACAGTAAGCATGCTGGAGGCACAAAATTTGGCACAGTGGGACCGGTTTTGCAAGGGCAGGAAGTTAAATTGGAAGCTGATGGGGAAATATGTGTAAAGGGCCCAAGTGTTATGATGGGTTATTATAAGCAACCGGGATTAACCGCCGAAACCATTATTGACGGCTGGTTGCACACGGGAGATATTGGTGTATTTGAAGGCGGTAAATTTTTAAAAATAACCGACAGAAAAAAGGAACTTTTTAAAACAAGCGGCGGTAAATACGTAGCGCCTCAGCCCATTGAAAATAAAATGAAGGAATCGCCCTTTATTGAACAAATGATGATTGTAGGGGCGGAACAAAAATTTGTAGGCGCCTTAATAGTACCGTCGATACCCAATTTAAAAGAATGGATGCGCGCTCAAAACATAATTTTTACCACCAATGAAGAAGCTATAAATAATCCGCAGGTAGTGGGCCATTATCGCAATTTAATTGATGCCTTTAATGAATTTTTTAACCATGTTGAACAAGTTAAAAAGTTTGAACTTTTACCGGACGAATGGACGATTGACAGCGGCGAACTTACACCAACACTTAAATTAAAACGAAAAGTTATTATGGAAAAATATAAAACGGCTGTGGAAAGAATATATCAATAGCTTATAGCTGCTATTAACTAAAAAATCCCTCATATAGAGGGATTTTTTAGTTAGATTATTTAATGACGTTTTATTTTTTCCCGCCCGAAAGTGAGTCCAACTTTAAAGTTAAAAGAAAAATAAGCATCATTGTTTTTTGAATTGCCCCTAATTTGTCCTCCATCAGGATTAACCGGATACATGGGGTTTGATCTGCTTCTTCGGTCACTTAATTCGATTGCATTATTAAGTTGGGTACCGGTAAAATATTCGGCATAAACAGCAGGGTCTACATATTTTGTACTTAAATCATCCAGGTAATCTGTCATTAATACCCGGTATAAAAACTCTGCCCTCAAATTTAGCATGGGCGAAACATCATATTTAAAACCAACCCCCAGCGGAAAATTTATTTGTTGTAGTTTATAAGGTTTTCTATCAGGATATTCTGCAAAGCCCTGCCCTTCTGTTCTCAATGGTTGCAGATCTACCATTTTACCATTTAATACTGTTTGCGGGTTAAAAGCAAAATAACCAATGCCTGCCATCAGATAAGGTGAAATTCTTGGTGGATAATCGTCCCTGGCCAACCAGTTTACAAACAGAAATACCGGATAAAACTCTGCTATGGCACTAATTTCTGTAATCTTGCTGGTGAAACTCAGGTTTCTCTCATATCGTCCGGTAGTGCTATTTTTTACCCTGGCTAATACGCTGTCATAGGCTTTTACATTACCAAAAGTACCTTCAATTCTAAGTCCGATTGCCTCTTTGTAGGTGGCACTTAAATAAATACTGCCGTTAATTTGAGTGGTGCCAATATTCAGATCTTTTAAAAGTTTACCACCCAAACCTTTATTACCGCCAATATCTGTAAGGCAGTTCATAACGCCAAATGAAGCGCCAAGCTCATACATTAGAGGAGTATCATAACTTTCATTATCATAAAAGTAATATTGAGCAAAGGTTTTTTGTATTGGTACTATTAATAAAACCAATAGTGTAAGGAGGAGGGGTAGTTTTTTCATTAAAATATAATCCTTTAGTTTTTAAACAATCACTTTACGATAAAAGTCACTATGTCGTAAAATAAACGTTAGAACTATAATTATATTTTATTTTTAATATTAAAATATTTGCATATTTCCTTTAGTCCACATTCTGCGCATTTTGGGCTCCTTGCGGTACATATGTATCGGCCATGTAATATTAGCCAATGGTGTGCCCTGTAAATATACTCTTTGGGGAAATGAGCAATTAATTGTTTTTCTGCCGCAAACGGCGTGGTAGCTTTTTTGGTTAAACCTATTCTGGCACTTACCCTAAACACATGTGTATCTACCGCCATATTTGGTTGGTCATCAATAACAGATGTAATTACATTGGCTGTTTTTCTACCCACGCCGGGTAATAACATTAGTGATTCAACGGTCATAGGTACTGCAGCATCAAATTTCTCCATCAGCATGTTGGCCATTCCTATTAAATGTTTCGTTTTATTGCTTGGATAAGAAATGCTTTTTATAAGGGGAAAAAGATCGTCAAACTCAGCCGCAGCCATGCTTTTCGCATTTGGATATTTGTTAAAGATGGCCGGGGTTGTTATATTAACCCGCTTGTCTGTACATTGGGCAGAAAGAATTACGGCTACCAGCAATTGAAAGGGATCATTATATAATAATTCTGTTTCTGCATTTGGAGCATGCTCTAAAAAATAGTCGATAACATATTGATAGCGTTGCTTGGTAGTCATAAAAAAGTCCCTTTAAAGGGACAAAATTATATTAAAAATAGGTTAACTAACTAAACCGGGGTAGATAGATGTTTGATGGCGTTTTCGGCATACATTAAAATTTTATCTACTGATTTTTTTCTTGGAGAAAGGGTGATTTTTTCCAGACTTTGCAGACTGGCAAGAATTTCATTGTATTTCTCCTGAAGATCCCAATCTGTCTCCAACGCAAGATTAATTGCGGCGGTTTTCTGTGATGAAGTCTCCTTATAAGCCAACTGAAGAAGATCATCTGTCGTAAAATTGTGCATAGGCAAGTTTAATTGCTGTTTTTAAATTAAATATCAATATCCGCTTCTATAAACGATTAATAGTTTTGCTTATTGCACGGCATTAGCTATTATTTGATATTGTCTGTTGAAGATACGATAAACAAATCTTCATTATCTTTTTTCATAAGGTATTTTTCCCGTGCATATTTTTCAATTGTTTGTGCATTGGTTTTTAATTGTGCCAGTTCCTCCCTGGTTTGCACTATTATTTTAGTTAAATGTAGCTCATTTTGCTGTAATTCATTCAATTTCTGGTGTTTATCGTAGGCTATGCCCCAATCTTTAGGATCAAAGAAAAACATCCAGACAACAAAAAGGCATCCGGCAAGTAAATATTTATTTTTTAACCAAAAAAGCTTTTTAAAAACTCCCGTTAATACGGAAGCTTTTAAAAAGCTGCTATTTTTTGAAGGTATATCCATTATAAATAAACTATATATAAAATAAAAATCTAATGCCGTTATGTTAAGGGTTGGTGATGATACCAACCACAGCAGTCAGCTTTGGCGGGTGTCTCCACCCGCCACTTGCATCCTGTTAACTTAAAGGCATTAAATAAAAACCTACAATTGCTTACCAAATTTAATCTTTCCTCTTGGGTAAATGGCAGTTTCGCCCAATTCTTCTTCAATGCGTAACAATTGGTTGTATTTAGCCATACGATCGGTTCTGCTGGCAGAACCTGTTTTAATCTGACCACAGTTTAAAGCTACCGCCAAATCAGCAATGGTGGTATCTTCTGTTTCGCCACTGCGATGACTCATAATGGTATTATAACCTGCACTTTGCGCCATGCTCACTGCATTGATGGTTTCAGTAATAGTACCGATCTGGTTTACTTTTACCAATAAACCATTGGCTATTTTTTCGTTAATACCTCTTTCTAAACGGGTAACATTGGTTACAAAAAGATCATCCCCAACCAACTGACATTTATCTCCAACAGCTTCTGTCAACATCTTCCAGCCCTTCCAATCATCCTCTGCCATTCCATCTTCAATAGATAAAATTGGATATTGCTTTACCCAACTGGCCCAATAAGCAACCAATTGTTCGCTGGTCATTTTTTTACCATCGCTTTTATGAAAAATATATTTCTTTTCTTTTGCGTTCCATAATTCGCTGTTGGCTGCATCCATTGCAATCATAATCTGACTGCCTGTTTTGTAACCCGCTGCCTGAATAGCAGTTAAAACGGTTTCAATGGCTTCTTCATTACTTTGAATATTTGGAGCAAAACCACCTTCATCACCCACATTGGTGCTAAAGCCTTTTTTCTTCAACACTACTTTTAGGGCATGAAAAATATCAACACCCCATTGTAAACCTTCGCTAAAAGATTTTGCACCAATGGGCATAACCATAAATTCCTGAAAATCTATTTTGTTATCTGCATGTGCGCCACCATTTAAAATATTCATCATTGGGATCGGTAAAATCTTGGCATTTGTGCCACCGATATAACGATATAATGGCAATTTAACCTCTAATGCCGCCGCTTTTGCTACAGCCATACTAACTGCAAGTATCGCGTTAGCACCTAATTTTCCTTTATTTTCTGTGCCATCCAATGCTATTAATGCAGCATCAATACCTGCCTGGTCGGTACAATCCCATCCCAATAAGTTATCGGCAATGGTAGTATTTACATTATTTACGGCTTTTAAAACGCCTTTACCACCGTACAATTTTTTATTATTATCTCTAAGCTCCACAGCCTCATGAATACCTGTACTGGCTCCGCTCGGTACTGCTGCCCGGCCTAATTTTTCGTTTTCTGTCAATACATCTACTTCAATAGTAGGGTTGCCACGGCTGTCTAATATTTGACGGGCATAAATGCTTGCGATGTAACTCATGTTCTTTGTTAGGTTTGTTGATTATAAATTTATTGGCGATGTTAAAGTTCTAAAAATTGCTTCTAAACTATTGCTTTCACTCTGCAAAGAAACAATGTTAAGGTTGTTTTTCAAACTCAATTCTAATAACTGCTTGCGAACGGATGCCGCATCAATGGTATAAAGTTTAAAACCATTGTTTTCTATCACTTCAATTTTACTGATATCTCTTAATTGCCGGAGCGTATCAATGGCAACACTTTCTTTAAAATTTACTAAGATGGTTTGTTGCCCATCATTTGATTGTTGAAGGTTACTTAAAGTATCATCCGCCACAATTACTCCTTTGTTAATGATAATTACCCTATCGCAAATGGCTTGTACTTCCTGTAAAATATGCGAAGAGAATAAAACTGTTTTATCTTTTCCGAAGGTTTTTATTAAGTCCCTTATTTCAACAATTTGATTGGGATCGAGACCGGCTGTAGGTTCATCTAAAATTAATACTTCCGGATCATGAATCAATGCTGCTGCCAATCCTACCCGCTGCTTGTAGCCTTTACTTAACTGGCTAATCTTTTTATTTGCTTCAGGGCTTAAGCCCACACGGGCAATGGTTTCTTCAATTTTATTTTGTGGTGCTTTTATTTGATGAATACCTGCAATAAACTCCAGGTATTCTCTTACATACATATCCAAATACAAGGGATTTGCTTCCGGCAGGTAACCAATTTTCTTTTTAATGGAAAGTAGGTTGGTATCCACTGCTTCGTTACAAATTGCAGCCCCGCCGCTATCGGCTGCAAGGTAGCCGGTTATCATTTTCATAGTAGTGCTTTTCCCAGCCCCATTGGGACCTAAAAAACCCACAATCTCCCCTTTGCCAATTGTAAACGAAATATTGTTTACCGCCTTTTGCGCTCCATAATTTTTTGAAAGATGGGTAACCTGGATGGACATTTTAAATAATATTAAGTAAAAATAAAACGTCTCCGCTAACAAGGAGACGTTAATTAATTATTTTTTTATTCATTATTTGGAGCGGATTGGTCTGCCCCCGGCTTATTTTGGTCACCCCTATTTTGATCAGGGCTATTTTGAGGTGGTCTTTGCTGTGGTGCACGTTGCTGCTGCGGACGGTGACCCTCTCTTTTATGATCCGGATTTGTTCTTTCTTTATTTTGTTGCGGATGTTGTGCCGGGCGATTTGGCCTGTTTTGCGGTTGTCCTGATGCGCTGTTTTGCGGATCCTGATTGTCTCTATTTTGCGGAGGCCGTTGTTGTGGCCTATTTTGTGTATTTGGATTACGCTGCTGCGGAGGATGATTATTGCGTGGCCTGTTTTGCGGAGGACGTTGATTATTGCGTGCAGTATCTCCATCGCGCTGCGGTTCGTTGGCATCTCTTCCATTAACCGGCCTTTGTTGCGGATGACCGCCGCGTGCCGGCGGATGGTTGTTTTGCTGCCTGTTTTGTGGCTGGCGTTGCGCGTCCCTATTTTGTGGTGCGCGTTGCTGTTGATCGCCACGCTCCATATCCCTTCTTTTTCTACTTGTTTTTTCTAAGCTCTTTAAACTTATCTGTCCTACAACATCTACATAAGTAGGTTCAATTTCTACCGGTTTCTTACTGGCTACTTCTACCGCTTCCAGTTCTTCCGGACGAATGCCCTGCTTATTAAGCGCCTTAATTTTTTGAACCCTTTCAATGGTTAGGGGATATTGTTTGTTACTATCCGGCATGGTATACCACATCAGGTTACGAAAAATATCTTTTTTAACCAAAAAAGCACGGCTTTTAGCCACTTCAATCATATCGCAATCATCCGGAAAATGCTGCAGGGCATCCAGATAAGTATCCAGTTCATAATTGAGGCAGCATTTTAAACGACCGCACTGGCCGCTTAATTTTGTTTGGTTGATGCTTAAATTTTGATAGCGTGCTGCATTGGTATTTACACTTTTAAAATCTGTTAACCAGGTGCTGCAGCAAAGTTCGCGACCACAACTTCCAATTCCTCCAACTTTACCAGCTTCCTGCCTGGCACCAATTTGTTTCATTTCTACCTTAACCTTAAATTCGCCGGCATAAATTTTAATCAATTCTCTAAAATCTACCCTGTCGTCTGCAATATAAAAAAAGGTTGCTTTGCGGCCATCGGCCTGTATTTCAACTTCAGCAACTTTCATTTCTAATTTAAGCTGCTTGGCAATGGCCCGGCTGCGTATCATAACTTCCTTTTCTCTGGCCTTGGTTTCTTTCCATTTATTCAGGTCGGTATCAGTGGCAAACCGTAGAATTTTTTTTATCTCCGGACTTTCTTCTTTTATATTATTTTTTTTAAGTTGTAACCTAACCAGTTCGCCGGTAAGGTTAATACTTCCAATATCAAAACCACTAACCCCTTCTAAGGCAACAAGGTCTCCTTTTTCAAAATAATTTGTGGTGGAGTTTTTAAAATAATCTTTTCTGCTTCCGTTATTAAAACTTATTTCAACAATGCGGCAACCACTTTCGGGGTCGCTAAAAGGCAGGTTAGCCAACCAATCATGTACATTCATGCGGTTACAACCGCCGCTACTGCAACTTCCATGGCTTTGGCAACCACCCGGAGCGCCATCTTTACTTGTGCCACAACTTCCACATCCCATATATTGAGTTATTAAAAATGAATAATGTAATGTAAGAAAAATTAAATGCGGGAGGGAGTTAAACTATCCGGTTTCATTGGTGTTGAAAGAAAATTCACTTTTATTTGTGCTTTTTTTTACAACAGTTATAATTTTATCGGCCTTTAACGCATATTATAATGCGCTGAGTATTGAACAATAAGGCTTTTGTATAACTAAAAATTTCCCCAAATTAATGGAGAATGACAAACAATGGTAACGATATAGCGGAGAAAGATGTATAACAAAAACAACTATCTGACTCCAAACTTCCTGCACAAATTCTTTAACTCACTTTACCAAAATTAATGAATTGTTAGTAATAATATGATACAACTTAATAGACAAAGCATGAAAGAGCATTTTGGGGTTGGCGTTTCTTTCTACATAATAACTTGCTTTATCCAATTCGTTAATGATAGCTTCCTGCTGGGGTATGCTGCAAAGTTTGTTTAACCTAAGGGCAAAGTCCTGTTCATTGCTTGCCTCAGTTTGGTCATTTATTAGGGAGGGAATGGTTTTTAACCTGATGGCCTGCTCTAATAGATGGGTAAAATATTTTAAAAATTGTTTCTGGTTTTCGCGTCCATGCTTACTCATTTCTTCTATCCACTTTACCTGACCCGAATGGTTTCTTTTTACCAATAAGTTTAGCCAATCCCTTAAAGTAACCTGCCAATCATCGGCTATATGTTGCAATAATTGTAAGGCTTCCCTGTAATTTCCTTCACTAAGAGCAGCTATTTGTTTGGCTTTATCTTTTTCAATATCAAGGTTTAATTCCAGCGCAGTTTCAATAGCCGCGTTGGTTAGCAGGGGGATTTTTACTAGTTGTGTACGGGAAATAATGGTGGGTAATATCAAACCTTCTGCTTCTGCAACCAAAATGAAGAGGGTATTCGGAGGCGGTTCTTCAATTAATTTTAAGAGCTTATTGCCGTTTTTGGTAAGGTATTCCGGCATCCATATTATTAAAATTTTATATTCACTTTCAAAGCTTTTTAAACTTATTTTCTTGTTGATGTCGTTACATTCTTCGGCAGTTATATTGCCCTGTTTATTCTCTGCTTTTATAAACTGAAGCCAATCAAATACATTTCCGTAGGGTTGTTGCGCAAAAAACTGCCGCCAGTCTTTAATATAATCACTGCTAAGTGGCGGTACTCCTGCTTTTTTTGTAATTACCGGATAACAATAATGAATATCCGGATGCATTAATTGGTTAGATTTAATGCAGCCAGCGCATACGCCGCAGGAATCATTTTGAAGAACAGCTTCCAATGCCGCGGGCTCCGGTTCGCCAAATAAGGACGGTTCCGCAATGGACGCAGCTTTTTTGCCATTTACCTTTTCGCAGACTATATATTGAGCAAATGCCATGGCCAGCGATAAAGCCCCGCTGCCTTCTTTGCCCAAAAATAGCAATGCATGGCTTAACCTGTTGTGCTGCACCATTTGCACCAACTGTTCTTTTGTTTCTTTTTGTGATACTATGTTTTCGAATTGCACACTGCAAATATAGTTTTATGGTAAATTGATTGTGGAAATTTGTTGGAGATTAATAGTGTAGTTGTAATTATCAGCAACCCCAAAACTATGGATTGCAGGCGATGGGTGGTGCTGGTGGTTGGTGAAAGATAGAAAGGAGAGCGCTGTTTAAAATTACCATTAAATTACTATTAGTTACCTTACTATAAATTTATTGGTAGCAAACCTTTGTGCTTCAAACTCATAAAAATTATTGTAAGCATTAGGTTTATTTACCCCTTGAGCCGAATAAAAAAACCAAAAATAGGGAATGTCAGCATATACATATTTGGTAAAAATTGTTGTTAGTAATTTAGATTTTATATGTTTTTCAAAAGGTTTTAACCAGGTATTTAAAACCTGGTAATCATCATATTGAAACTGGTGTACCAATTCATGGGCAAGTACCTGATTGGAACCAATCCAATCCGAACCAACTGCAATTGATCTGCCAAAGCTCAGCCCCGAAACTGCTTGATTTCTGTTATAAATAATTAAATTATTTTTATTTGTATAAATTAGGTTTCCTGTAAGTAAAGTGCTTTTTAAATCAAAACTGGCCACCTTGCTTGCCGCATATATCGCATAAATACTTTCGGCTAAAAACCTCGCTTTAAATTTGGTTGTATGACCTACAGAAAAATCAAACCTAACCGGCCCATAACTGATGCTCCAATTTTGTAAAAAGGGTTCATTTAATGCCGCATTTTCAATAAGCGAAATACCTGCAGCGTGTAACATTTTTGCTGGTAATGCATATATTTTTTTATTTTGTTGGTTTATTAAGTACAAAGTTTTTTTTGCACTATAATTTAATGCTCCACCAATGCCGCCCTGCCAAAATCCTTTTACAAATACTTTTTTCCAATTGGTGTTTTTTTGTTTATTTATTACCGCACCAATGCCTGCAGTTAATCCTCCTAATGCTACATTATATATCGCCACCTGAGCCTCCTGGTTTCCACTTTGCGCATAGGTTTTATTGCTGCAAATAAATAAAAATAAAACAGCAAGTATTATTTGGGGGTTCATTGGGATACGGTTTGGTTTTTTTGAATGTAATTGTTTGTCAACAATTTGAAATGATAAAAAATCCCTTTTCCATTTAAATTAAAAGGATGGTTTAAAGGTAATATTGTTTAAATAAAAGGATGTCAGCGACGGTATTTCAGTAATTTCCGTGAACAAATAATGTGGTAGAAACAATTCTGGTAGGATTAAATAGGAAGCATTTGTTAAAAAACGAAGAGTATGCTTGTTGAATATTTCTGTTATTAAATTGTTAATGTAAATGTAGGTATAGATTTTAAAAAA
>JAYTHI010000020.1:0-20402 GCA_043732685.1 Ferruginibacter sp.
GCTTTGCTGCATTGTATTTTTTAACCAGCTGGATTCCAAAACTTGCATCGAACGCAGGCTTATCAGCATCATTATCCATCTACGCTGGTATATTTTTTAACCTTGGGGCATTTTTCGGCATCGTTACACAAGGCTATCTGTCAGCAAAATTTGGCTTAAGAAAAGTAATTTGTTATTTTCTAAATGGTACTGCATTATTAATGATATTGTTTGGCTTTTTTGTAGGGCCTTTTATGACCCTGATTTTATTTTGCCTTATAGGATTTGGAATTCAAGGTGGCTTTATTGGATTGTATGCAGTGGCCGCAAGAATTTATCCTACAGAAATACGTAGTACGGGTATTGGTTGGGCCATCGGTTTTGGAAGACTGGGCGCTATACTTGGACCCTTCATTGGTGGCTTGTTAATCAGCAGCGGCGCTTCGTTATACTTTAATTTTATTTCGTTTGCCATACCCGTTGCTGTGGCAGGTTTTATCACGCTATTTATTAAATCACCTAATGTAAGCTGATGTTATGAAGCAAGAAATTATTTGGGATATTGCCCACCTGGCACATGTGGAATTGCTTACGCCGAAATTGGAGGAAAGCACACATTTTTTTACTGATATCATGGGGATGTCTGTAAGTGATGTAAAAGGTGACTCTGTTTATTTGAGGGCGTATGATGATTACGAACACCATACTTTAAAATTAACAGCCAGCAAACAACCCGGCATGCATCATTTTGCCTGGCGTGCAAAAAGCGAAGAGGCTTTACTAAGAAGGGTAAGCGCAATAAAAAAAACCAATAATGCTATCGGCTGGAACGAAGGTGATTTGGGTCATGGGCCTGCCTTTCAATATTCTACGCCCGATGGTCACCTGACAGAAATTTATTTTGAAACCCAGAAATATAAATCAGGAAAACAGGATACTTCTGCACTAAAAAATACTGCAAGTAAATTTCCTGCAAGGGGTATTAATGTTCGCCGTATAGACCACCTGAATTTATTTGCAAAAGATGTTCGTGCCTTTAGAAATTTTCAGTTAGAAAACTTAGGTGGTATACTAACAGAAACCATAGTGGATAACCTTACCGACCAAAATCCAAAAGCAGTTTGGTTTGCGGTAAATTCGAAATCTTACGAGCTTGCAGTTACAGAAGACCATACTGGTATGACAGGTCGTTTTCATCATGTAACTTATGCCACCAACAGCAGAGAAGAAGTGTTGATAGCCGCTGATATTTGTTTGGAAAACGGTATTTATATAGAAACGGGGCCGCATAAACATACCATACAGCAAACTTTCTTTTTATATGTTTTTGAGCCCGGTGGCAACAGGATAGAAATAGCCAATACCACGGCCCGTTTAATTGTAGACCCTGATTATGATACTGTTGTTTGGACACAGGAAGAAAGAAAGAAAGGGCAAGCATGGGGATTACCAACTGTACCATCATTTCATACCAGAGGAACACCCATGCCCGAAGAAATAAAATAATATTTTACAAACATAAAAGCACAGCGATGAAAAAATTATTAGTAGTAGGTGCACACTCCGGCGATTTTGTTTGGCGTGCCGCAGGTACAATTGCCAAATCGATAGAAGAAGGAGGTACCACATTAGTGATTGCATTGAGCTATGGCGAAAGGGGCGAATCAGGTGAGTTGTGGAAAGAAGATCCAAAGCGTTCTGAAGAAAGTGTAAAAATTATACGCAGGG
Source organism: Ferruginibacter sp. (assembly GCA_043732685.1). GTDB lineage: Bacteria > Bacteroidota > Bacteroidia > Chitinophagales > Chitinophagaceae > Ferruginibacter. The sequence goes on from JAYTHI010000020.1 coordinate 1,708, forward strand.
AACAGGCTCAAAAAGCGGCTGATATTATTGGTACACCAATTCAGTTTTTAGATTGGGGCGATTACCCGATGTTACTTACAGATGAAAGAATAAAACAACTTACCACCATTATTGGAGATTTTGAACCAACAGTAATTTTAACCCACTCAGAAAAAGATCCTTTTAATCCTGATCATCCATTGGCATTTCAGGCGGTACAAAGAGCAAGGCTTTTATCATCTGGTGCGGGTGTGCCAAGTGCCTTTAAAAATATTGACCCTCCGGCATGGTTTTCATTTGAACCGCATCAGCCGGAGATATCAGGTTTTTTACCGGATATTTTTATAGATATCAGTTCGGTAATGGATAAAAAATTAGCAGCAATGAATTGCATGGGTGCACAAAATTATTTGAAAGATTATTATGCAGAATTGGCCGGAAGAAGAGCAAATCATGCAAGAAGGATTTCAGGTAAAAAAGAAATAAAATTTGCGGAGGCACATCAAAGTATGGTACCAAGGGTGGTAACAAGTATATTTTAAAATTATGGTTATAAACAGGTATAAATTTATTTTATGGATTTAATAAAACAACTCGGTCAGTTTTCTGCTGCAACTGTTCATGAAGCATTGGGAAGATATGGCAATTTGCCATCGGCTATAAAACCAATCAGTTCAACTATGAAAGTGTGTGGCCCCGCTTATACCGTTAAAACAATGCCAGGAGATAATATATTGCTGCACCGGGCTTATGCTTATGCAAAACCCGGAGATGTTATAATAGCCAACTGTTCCGGATTTTATGAAGCCGGTTACTGGGGCGACCTGATGAGCCTTGGCGCCAAAACTAAAGGCATTAATGGTTTGGTGATTGATGGCTGTGTAAGAGATGCGGATGATATTGAAGCAATGGGTTTCCCTGTGTTTAGCCGTGGACTTTGCATTCTTGGAACTTCCAACCATGGGGATGGTTTTTTAAATGAACCAATTATTATTGGAGGCGTGCTAATTAAGCCGGGTGATATTATTATTGGAGACAGGGATGGTGTAGTGGTAGTGCCACAAAACAGGATAACAGAAGCCATAGAAAAGTCTGCTGCAAGAGAGGCTAAAGAAGAAAATGTACGAAGGCAATTAAGGGAAGGAAAAACTTCAATACAGATTTATGGTTGGGACAACCAATTTGGATATTAAAATTAAAAACATGCACATTGCCATACTGGGTTTAGGAGAAGCAGGAAGTATTTTTGCAAATGATTTATCTGCAATGGGTATTACGGTTTCAGGATGGGATCCTTTGCCAAAAAGAAGTTTGCATGAAAATGTACATTTTGCTGAAAGCAATGCTGACGCTGCAAAAGATGCTGATATTATTTTTAGTGTAAATCTTTCATCAGCATCAGAAGCAATTGCAAAAGAAGTATTGCCTGTAATGAATGCTACTAAGATTTATGCAGAAATGAACACGTCATCACCGCAAAAAAAAATAGCAGTGTACAATATATTAAAATCATCCGGTGTTCAATATGTTGATCTCGCAATCATGGCCCCGGTACCACCCAAAGGAATTAAAACACCATTTGTAGCTTCAGGGCCAGGTGCAAAAAAAATGCAGGAAATTATGGAAAGCCTGAAATTAGATTTTTCTTTTTTGAGCGAAAATGTTGGCGATGCATCCACCAGAAAATTATTGCGTTCAATTGTTTACAAGGGAGTAGCAGCAGTTATTTGCGAAGCGATGGAAGCAGGTACAGCATTCGGACTCGACGAATATATCAGGGAACAAATTAGTTCAGTTATTGGTGGTAATGATGCATTGATTGACCGTTTTGTTGAAGGCAGTTATTCACATGCCGAAAGGCGAATTCATGAAATGGAAGCAGTAGTTCAAATGTTAGAAGAAAAAGATTTACAGCCCTTGATGTCGACAGCTTCCAGAGATAACCTTAAAAAAATATTTCTTTCCGATAAAAATAAATAGCATCAATAATGACAAACAGAAGATTCTTTTTGAAAAGTTCAGCAACAGTTGTTTCTGCAGCATTGCTAAGACCATCTTTTGCCATGGCAGGCATAATTGAAAAAGCAGCTACGAAAGCCGATTTACAATTAGGTATTGCCGGGTATAGTTTTATTAAATTAAGTGTAGAAGATGCGATTACTATCACCCGACAGACAGGTGTCACCGCAATTTCAATAAAAGATAAGCACATCCCCTTAAATACAACAAAAGACGAAGCATTAGCGATTATTGAAAAATTTAAAAAGAATGGAATAAATATTTATGCTGCCGGGATGATAACCATGAAAACTGAGCAGGATATTGACAGGGCGTTTGATTATGCAAAAAATATTGGAGTAGGTATGATTATAGCGTCTCCAGATATTTCTTTATTAAATTATGTTCAGCAAAAGGTAGTGCAATACAATATAAAAATCGCGATTCATAATGGGGGCCCTGAAGATAAATGGTACCCTACACCCCAGGCTGTATTTGATAACTTAAAAAATTACGACAATAGAATAGGACTATGCTTTGATACAGGCCATGCTCAAAGAGCAGGAATAAACCCGATCGAAGCTTATAATCAATATGCATCGAAGGTTTTAGATATCCATATAAAAGATGTTGAAGCTGCGAAAGCAGATGCTCAGGAAGTAGAATTGGGGAGAGGTATTATTGATTTTCCGGCATTGATAAGTTCATTATACAAACAGAGGTATTCAGGTAGATGCAGTATTGAATATCAAAAAAACCTGGATGAGCCCCTTGAAGGTATTGCTGAAAGTGTAGGATATTTTAAGGGAGTTTGTAAAGCATTGAAACTTTTTGAAAAAGCTTAGAGATTTAAAAAATTCAACCATTTTTAAAAATAAAATATTTACCGTAATGAAAAAATTACTCACCCTTAATTTTCTGCCAGTTAACAAAGACCTGGCGCTGCTGCTTTTGCGCATACTGGTTAGCTTTAGTTTATTTTACAAACATGGTATTGAAAAACTTACAGGTTTCTCCAACATGCAAACACATTTTCCCGATCCTTTGCATATTGGCGTAACACCAGGATTGATGTTTGCATTAATAACTGATGGTATTTGTTCTTTGCTAATAATTTTTGGAATTGCTACAAGACTGGCAGCCTTACTTATTGTGATCAATCTTACGGTAGTTTTTATTTTAATGCACAAGGGCTCTTTTGTAGAAGCTCATGCTGAACTGGTATACGTTTATCTTGGTTCTTTTTTGTGTATTTTGTTTGCAGGGGCAGGGAAATACAGTTTAGATAACAGGCTCTTTAAAACATCATAAAAAATTATGCAAACCGCCATTCCATACATGCAGTTTCGGGGAGGAAGTTCGAAAGGGCTTTTTTTTAAAGCAACTGATTTACCTGCTGATGAAGCGTCAAGAAATAAAATTATTCTGGCAGCAATGGAAGGTGTTGGGCAGGGAGATTTAAGACAGATTGATGGCTTAGGCGGTGGCACATCATTAACCAGTAAAGTTGCCATTGTGAATTTATCGGAAGAAAAAGATGCTGATATTGACTATCTTTTTTTACAGGTTGTAATTGGGAATGGAAAAATAGCTACCATGCAAACCTGTGGTAATATTTTAGCAGGCGTTGTTCCTTTTGCTGTTGAGTGTGGTATGATAAAAGCAAACAACCCAACTACTTCGGCCAGAGTGAATATGGTAAATACAGGTGGAATATGTGAAGTATTAATTCAAACCCCTAACGGAAAAGTTAATTATGCAGGTAATGCAAAGGTAGATGGAGTACCAGGTACAGCAGCTCCCATTATCTGCAATTATCTCGGAACGGCAGGTTCTACCTGCGGTACTTTATTACCAACAGGAAACGTAAAAGATATCGTGGATGAAATTGAGGTTACTTGTATTGATAACGGTATGCCCGAAGTAATTATCAGGGCAAGTGATTTGGGAATTACAGGATATGAAATGCCCGCTGAATTAGATGCAAACAAAGTATTAAAAAATAAATTAGAAAGTATTCGTTTACAAATAGGACACAAAATGAATTTAGGTGATGTACAAGAAAAGACGGTTCCAAAAATGTGTATTATATCTGCTCCTCTTAATGGCGGTACAATAAATACCAGAACATTTATTCCGCATATTTGCCATGAAGCAATTGGCGTTTTGGGTGCTGTTTCTACAGCTTCTGCATGTATATTGAAAGGGACTGTTATGGATGGTATTGCAGTTGTTTACCACAAGCATAATTTATCTATTGAACATCCAACCGGTGAATTCACTGTTCGTCTTGATATCACAAATAAAAACGGTAATATTATTATTAATCAAGCTGGTGTTATCCGTACTGCAAGATTATTGAGTAAGGGTGAGGTCTTTGTTCCCGGGAATATTATGAATTTTTAGCTTTGTATAAACAGCCCTGAAACAGGTTTTACAATAAAGCATGATGGTTCTGACTTGCAACTATTGACGACATAAACAGCTAATGATGCACATGCTTTTTTGACTGATGACAGCAAGTATCTTATTTAGAGTTAATTTATGTGAATTAAAGGACGAGGCAGTGTATTACGACGACAGCTTCCAACCTTATATTGCAATTTTTCTTAAGAAAACGGGTAATAGTAATAAGCGACAATTCACAGAAAATACTTGAAAAAATTTTATGTCTATTCATAATAGGAAATGAAAAAAGTGTTAGCAATAACACGCTTAAAAATACAAACCAAACCATAACATGAAAAAGCGCATTTGCTTTTATATTTTGTAAGAATGAAACTTTTAAATTTATTACTGACGGGAACTACGAGTTATTAATTTGTGTAAAAAAATAAAATCAATAATATGCAAAACAGCATACCTGTAACAAAAATTATTTCTGTACTATATCTATTATTTTTAGTGCAGTCTCCATTAATTGCACAAACAGCGCCTATGTTGGGCAAGGCATCTGTAAAGGCGATTGTGGCCGCCATGACGCTGGAAGAAAAGGCAAGGTTACTTGTTGGGACAGGCAGAGATTTTGCAGCGCCAGTTTCAACCAGATCAAAAGATAGCGCAGCAAAACTTCAGGTACCTGCAGGTGGTATAATCGGTATGACACAGATCAAGGTTCCGGGGGCCGCCGGAAATACAGCTGCGATTCCGCGGTTGGGTATACCATCAATTGTTTTGGCAGACGGACCGGCAGGCTTGCGCATTAACCCTATCCGTAAATTAGATAGCACGAAAACCTTTTATGCTACATCATTTTCGGTGGGTACTTTACTTGCTTCTACCTGGGACGTTGACCTGGTAAATAAAGTTGGTTTGGCTATGGGCAGCGAAGTCCGCGACTACGGCGTAGACATCCTGCTCGCACCAGGTATAAATATTCACCGTAATCCGTTAGGAGGTAGAAATTTTGAATATTACTCCGAAGATCCACTGATTGCCGGTAAAATAGCGGCTGCGTTTGTTAATGGCATCCAGGCTAATGGGGTTGGTACGTCTATCAAACATTATGTTGCTAACAATCAGGAAACTAACCGAAGTTCGGTCAATACAATCGTAAGTGAAAGGGCGCTCCGGGAGATTTACCTGCGCGGATTTGAAATCGCCGTTAAGGAGTCTAATCCCTGGACAGTGATGACCTCCTACAATATTTTAAATGGGACCTACACCGCAGAGCGTGCGGATTTGGTTACTGCAATTCTCCGTAAAGAGTGGGGTTTTAAAGGATTTGTAATGACAGACTGGTTTGGAGGTATTGATCCAATAGCTCAGATGAAGGCGGGAAATGACTTAATAATGCCTGGAACTGTCAGTCAGACAAAAGAAATTATTAATGCCGTGAACAATGGAACGCTGAATGAAAAAGTACTCGACCAGAACGTCGAACATATTCTAAACATACTTCTACAATCTCCTGCTTTTAGAAATTACCAATTCTCAAATACTCCTGATCTTAAAAAAGATGCAGTGATATCCCGGATGGCTGCGGCTGAAGGCATGGTGCTTCTTAAAAATGATGGCTCAACTCTTCCATTAAATAAAATAAAAAAGGTCGCACTTTTTGGAAACAACTCTTATGATATTATTACAGGTGGAGCCGGCAGCGTAGATGTTAGCATGGCTTATAAAGTGTCGCTGTTTCAAGGCATTAAAAACGCTGGCTTTAAGCTTGATTCATCGTTAACAAATACTTATACTTCTCATATTGATAGCAGTAAGGCCAAATGGCCAAAAGTCAGGAAAATGTTTCAAGCCCCGCCGCTGATTCAGGAAGCCACTATCATTATGGAACAGTTAGCCGAACAAGCCGATAAAGCGGACATAGCGGTAATCACTATCGGAAGAAATGCAGGGGAAGGATCAGACCGTAAATTAGAAAATGATTTCTATCTATCTACCGCTGAAAAAATTCTTATAAAAAACGTTTCAACAGCATTTCATAGAAAGGGTAAAAAAGTAGTGGTTGTTTTAAATATTGGCGGAGTCATTGAGATGGCCAGTTGGCGTGACGACGCCGATGCTATTTTGCTCGCCTGGCAACCAGGTATGGAAGGTGGAAATGCCATTACAGACTTGTTAACAGGTAAGGTTACCCCGTCAGGAAAGTTAGCCACTACATTTCCAACTGACTATAAGGATGTTCCATCTGTAAAAAATTTCCCCGGTAAAGAATTTTTAGACAAAGCTACTGGCGAAGGTTTAAGAAGAAAAGTGCCTGCTGAAGTAATTTACGAAGAAGGTATTTATGTGGGATATCGGTATTACAATACTTTTAAAGTTAGCCCCACGTATGAGTTCGGTTACGGATTATCTTACACTTCGTTCAGTTATTCTAATTTTAAATTAGATGCCACATCCTTTAAAGATAAAATTACTGCTTCCATATCTATTACAAATAAAGGCAAAGTAGCTGGAAAAGAAATTGTGCAACTCTACTTGAATGCGCCAGCAAAAAAAATGGATAAGCCTGCGTTAGAACTTAAAGGCTTCGCCAAAACACGCCTTTTAAAGCCTGGTGAGACGCAAACGATTAGTTTTGAAATTAAACCTCGTGATCTGGCTTCTTTTGACACTGATAATGAGCAGTGGATAGCAGAAGCAGGAAATTATATCGTAAGTGTTGGCGCCTCATCTCAGGATATAAAACAAAAGAATCATTTCTCCCTTAACAAAGATTTAATTGTTGAAAAGGCAACCAAAGCATTGACACCCCAGATGATAATAAACGAAATGAAGCCTGCGAAATAAACAGGGCTCACCTTTTGGCCCAACGTCGCATGTGGTTAGTCGTTGCTGAATAAACGTACAAAAACTTTATGTTAGCTTCTGCAGGCCATCGTTGAATCACACTTGAATTGTTTAAAGCAGATTGTGTACCTGGTTGGAATCAGGTGTTTATTAAATGGTAAAATATATCAGAAAGATTTTTGATTAAAAAAGTGATTGCATTATTGATTAATATTTAGAAGAAAACAATAAAATTTTTGGATGATTATAAAGACTCTTTATACGAATCTAAAGGCTTTATGGAGATTACCCTTTAATAATTATTTATTTAAGGCAAAGCGGTTTATTTAAAGATCAAAAGAAGACGTGGGCGGCTAAAATCTGACCTTGAAAAAGTTGTCCGAACTAATTTTTATTTTGTAGCCGAAGGTGCCTGGTTTACCCAGAAACTATCGGGTTTTTAAAAGATAGCCTTAACATGTTATCTGTAAATTATACTTAAAGGAAATTGTTAGGTACATTGAACATTTCAAAAATATTTTTAGCTTTTGATTATCATTAATAATCTTTAAAAAATTACATTTATGCAATCAAGATTTTGTTTATTCATATTGTTTATAATTTTAACCGGTAGTGCATTTGCACAGGATAACTATGAGATTCAGGTATATGGCTCGGAAACTGTGGAAAAAGGAAAAACGATGCTGGAAATTCATAGCAACTACACTTTGGAAGGGAATAAGGAAACAGGAAAAGTACTGTTGCCCACCAACCATATTATCCACGAAACCATCGAGATAACACATGGATTTACCCCCTGGTTTGAAATTGGATTTTATTTGTTTAATGCTATCGGAAACAATAACCGGACCTCTTATGTTGGATCGCATATTCGTCCAAGGGTGTCGGCACCAGTAGCCTGGCATTTACCAGTAGGTTTAAGTTTTTCTGCTGAATTTGGATTCCAGAAAAAGGAATATTCTGCCAATACAAGTACTCTTGAACTCAGGCCAATTATCGATAAAAAATGGAAAGCATTTTACATTGCTTTAAATCCGGTATTTGGAAAAAGCTTTAAGGGGCCTGATGAAAACAGGGGCCTTATTTTTTCTCCTAATGTAAAAGCTAGCTATGACCTCAATAAAACCATTGGCCTGGGTTTAGAGTATTATGGAAGTACCGGACCTGTACTTCATTTTGATACTTTTAACCAGCAGCAACACCAGTTATTCGTAGTGACAGATCTAAACTTAAGCCCTGAATGGGAATTTAATGCAGGACTTGGAAGGGGATTTACGACGAGTACGGATAAACTTATTTTTAAAATAATTTTGGGAAGAAAATTTTAAAACAAGGGGTAGTTAATTATAATTAATAATAAGAGAAACCGTTACTTACTAAAGTGAAAATAGGAATAGAAAAGGCAATTGTTTTTAAATGTAAGAACTTATTAATTGCGTATGTATATGCATTAGTAAGTTCTTTTATGTATTATTACTTTTTTATATAGTCAAATAAATCTTTAATTTACCCTTTGGTCCAGCCTTAAAATAAAGTTTGTTCGGATCAATGGTAGAAGAGGTTTTTTAAGCAAAAACTTTTTTTTCTTTTGTAGGTATGTTTGTTAAAAAATATTTGAGGCTTCGTTGGTGCCTGGGACTGAATTCGCAAATTACTTATTTGTAGTATTTTATATTCACAAAGTGTCTTTTATTATTCAATAAGTTAGGTATCAAACAATTTTTGAGAACTTGATTATCTTAATATACAGGCAATCAAGAAATTATTCAATCTATTTGTATCTCTGGGCTGCAAATATTTTGCAAGGTACAAATTGTTAAAAATATTTACCAGGGAAGCCTAGTAATCGTTAAAAAGTTTGGTACCTATACCCAGACTAAAAAGAAGATAGTGAGTTGTATTGGATTTTATTCGTCTATTAAAGTATCATTTAGCATTACTTTAAACTTAATTTCCGCACCTGCCCGCCTCAATGTTTCTGCTACAGAACAATATTTTTCAATAGATAATTTAACTGCTCGGTATGCTTTTGATGCATCAATATTGCCCTGTAATTCAAATTTAAGGTCAACAGTTTTCCATACCGATGGTTCTTTATCATCCTCAAGCTCTCCATCTACAAAAATTTTAAACCCATTAAGCAGTTGCTTTTGTTTTTGTAAAATACTTATTACATCTACAGCACTACAGCCGCACAATGCCGCCAACAAAGTCTGCATGGGCCTCATGCCTTGACCTTTTCCACCTTGCGCTATGGGAATGTCTATTTGCATGGTATTGCCAGTAAGGTCGGTAATTGTCATTCAAAAATTTGGTGTGGTTCTTTCTGCTTGCAGTATAGGCATGTGAAATTATTTATTTTAAAACATTGTGGCGAAATAGAAGCAGTTTAAAGATAATAAATCTTATGCTAAGGATTTCCATTGGTATAATGCTGTTATTTAAATATCTAAAAAAAAATATTGTTTACCAGTACAGAGTGCTATAGTAGAAAACAATACTGATTCAATGTCGTTAAGTTAAGAAGAATGCAAGTGGCGGGTGGGGAAACCATCGACGTTAACTTAAGGGTTATTCCTTATTCTTATTACAAACAATACAAAATTTCTCGATGGGCGTTGCCCACCGCTAATGGATGTAGTCCTTACAGGACTTTAAAAGTAAAAGTCCTGAAGGGACGATATCCATTAGAATAGGGCAACGCCCTATTAATTTATTGAATTGCATTAAATACTGGCATAATTAAGCTTAGCCCTCAACTACAGGGCACAAATAAATTTAAACATAATGTTATCTTTCCATAAGTTAACGACTATGGTGGGGACACCCGCTAGGGCTGGTCGCCAGGGTTGGTCGCCTCACCAACCCTTAACTTAACGGCATTGAATACTGATTCTTAATTTTTTTACGGTATTTGTGTATTTATAAAATTCCTATCATTATTTTTTTAATAGTTCGGAGTCTTTTTTAAAGGTCTTTTCATCAATATTTTGAATGTCATATTCATATACTTCGTTGGCAAATGCGGCATCCATTTTTTCTCTGTTGAATTCATTTTCGTTGTTTGCAAGAAAAATTGTAGCTACGCCATTGCCTATAAAGTTAGTGAGGGCCCTGGCTTCGCTCATAAACCTGTCAACACCCAGGAGCAAAGCAAGCCCTTCGATAGGAATAACTTTAACTGCACTAAGCGTGGAAGCAAGCACTACAAACCCACTGCCCGTAACGCCTGCAGCGCCTTTGGAAGTAACCATTAAAATTCCAATGACAGTAAATATTTGCCCCCATGTGAGCTCAACATTAAAAACCTGCGCCAGAAAAAGTACGGCCATAGAAAGATAGATTGTGGTACCATCCAGATTAAAAGAATATCCTGCCGGAACGACCAGTCCTACAACTGGTTTGCTGCATCCCATCTTTTCCAGTTTTTCCATTAGCGATGGCAAAGCAGCTTCCGATGAGGACGTACCCAATACGATCAGTAACTCTTCCTTAATGTATTTTAAAAATTTCCATAAACTTATTTTATAATAGCGAAGTATAGAGCCCAATATTAAAAAAATAAATACCGCCATAGTGATGTAGACCGTTACCATCAGTTTGCCTAAAGGCATCAAAGTGGCAATTCCATATTTTCCAATGGTAAATGCCATTCCGCCAAAAGCTCCAATTGGCGCAAAGAGCATTACCCAATGCAATGCCTTAAACACATATTTACTTGCAATGGTAAAGGGCTTTATAAATTTATCTCTCTTACTGTATTTGCTTAAAAAAATACCAAAAATGATGGAGAGCATCAGCACCTGAATGGTAAAATTATCTTTTAAAAATTTTAACCAGCTAAATTCATTTGCACCTGCTGTATATTTAGAAACGTCGCCACCCTGCACAGCGTGCGTATTTACGCCACTGCCGGGTTGTATCAGCCATGCTACTACAATACCGATGATGAGTGCAACAGTAGTTACTATTTCAAAATATAATAAAGCCTTACCGCCAACCCTGCCTACTTTTTTTAAATTTCCCATACCACTAATGCCCAAAGAAATTGTAAGAAAGATAATCGGGTTAATAAACAGTTTTACCACATCAATAAAGTAAGTGCCTAACGGTCGCATTTGCACAGCTGTATCTGGAGCAAAATGCCCGAGCAAGGCGCCGGATGTGATGGCTGTTAAAACCCAGAACGTAAGATTAGTGAATAATTTTTTCATGATAGTTGCTCCATTAATAAATGAATAATGTAGATAATTGGTAAAGAGAGTGGAATGCCAATTGCAACCATTTGCGAGGCAAGTTTTGTATCAAGATTGTATTTGCCGGCAATGATGGCTGCAGTATTCATGGGGCCAATGGCGGCACCCATTACACTTATGGCAACGATAAATTTTTGCTGGTCAAAAATAAAACGGTACAAAATAAATATAAGTACGGGAGCCAATACAAGTTTAAATACCAGCCCATAAGTGAGCATTTTTAAATCAACACCATTAGCTGAAAGATTTATTTGCATTCCTACAGAAAGTAGCGCCAGTATTAGGTACGGACTGCTCAGTTTAGCAAGCATATCATTTACAAGCGCAGGAAACTGATATCCCCATCTGTTTAAACATATAGATAATACAAAAGCTATAAATGGCGGAAACCTAAGTATGTTAAATGTTATTCCTTTTATAGATGGCGTTGTTGACGAATACCAGGAGGCAACGGCTACACCCATTGTTATACCTATTAAAAAAGAACCAGCCTGGCTCATTAAAATGGCAATCTGCAAACCTTCTTTACCATAAAGCATTTCAAAAATAGGAAAGCCCAAAAAAGAAGTGCTGCTGATACCGCCGGTAATTATTAATGCCGCTATTGAGGTGCGTGGAAAACCATTCCATTTGCCCACCATCATAAAAAATACAAATGCAGCTGCAAAAATAATCCACGCCACAAGTATGGGAAATATAAATTTATTATTAAACTGTAATGCTGTGATCTGCCAAAGTATAAGTGCGGGCATAAAAAAATTTACCAGCAGTTTATTGAGGGTTTGATAACTGTCTGCAGGCACTACTTTAAAACGCCTGAGCAGCAAGCCCGCTGCAATACAAAATAATATAAGTAATAATTTATCCAAGGTAATTATGTGCGTTTTGCATCAATTTTATTTTAAACTTTATAAAGCAAAAAGTACTAGCTGTTAAATAATTTTTAACAGCTAGTACTTACACACACTTAAAATTTATAATTTAATGTGGTATAGTAATAGGCACCATTAAAACCAAATTGGTTGGCATTTCTGGTGTAAGGAATCTGCCCGCTGCTGTAAGATGCATAGTTTGAAGCTACTTTATCTGGATAAACATTAAAGATATTATTTGCACCCAGGGTTATAGAAAATCTTTTAGTAATATCATAATTGATGGTAGCATCTATTAATGTTTTGCCTCCAAATGTTTGGCTGCGGTGGGGCTGGCCTAATGGCTTTTCCCATGCTACTACTTTTCCAAAATAAGAACCCTTAACGGTGATATTAAATTTACTGATCTGATAACCCAGACTTACCAATATTTTGTTGCGGGGCTGCGAAGTTTCAATTAAGGAAATACTCACTGTATCAATTAATTTAACGGGCGCTGTTGCACCATTCTGAAGTTGTGCAGGTGTTGCTTTTTGCGAAGTAATTTCTGTTTTATTAACTGTAAAAGCCACACTGGCGTTTAGGCTGCTTTTAGGAGAAAGGCTTTGCTTAAAATTTGTAACAAAATCAATTCCTCTTGTCCGGGTATTTATATGGTTGGTAAAAAATGTTACTTCCTTGATTTGTGAGCTTGGTGGGAATGCCGCAAGTAATGCAGGTATAGCTGCAGTTACAGGTAACTGCTCAGATATAATGATTCTGTCTGAAACATCGATCTGGTAGGCATCTAACGTAAATAAAAACTTCGATCCAGCTTTGGCGGTTAAGCCTAGATTGTAATTCCAGCTCAGTTCGGCCTTTGGCGTTTCTATACCTAATTGCTGTAACCTTATATCATCACTACGCAATTGTTTTGTCTGGCGAATAACACCAGCCTGAACAGTTGAGGTTGTTTGGCTATTAAAAATTTGTTGCAGAGATGGAGCTCTAAATCCACGGTTAATAGAACCTCTCACAGCAAAGTTTTTTGCCAGGTTATAACGAGTGGTAAGCTTGCCTGAAACATTACCTCCAAAGTCACTGTAGTTTTCATAACGACCTGCAATAGCAACTAAAAACTTTTCGGTAATATCACTTTCAATATCTAAAAAAACACCCACATTGGTTCTGCTTTCATTGGCTCTATCTGCAGGTGCAATTCCCGGCCTTCCACTACTGCCGGGAGCCTTGTTGTTAGATGCTGCCAAAGGACCAACTTTATAGGAAAGAGAATCTCCTTCAGATAATTTAAAATTGTCTACACGCAACTGACTGCCAAATGCAAGATTGATAGATTTTGTACCCAGCACATTATCAAAGTTTTTACTAAATGTGGCTTCAGTTGTACTTTGTCCAAACGTATTTCTACCGACGTAAAAGTTTTTTGGCGACGCAGCTCCTAAAGAAGGATTGGTTGTGTTGTTTGCATAAAGATCTAAATAGTTTAGGCCATATCCTGTGCTTAAGTCAATATTCCATCCATTTATAGATTTTTTATTTACGCCTGCAAATAAAGAGTAATCAACTGTTTTACCGGGAAGTTGTGGTGTGTATCCATCAGGAAAAAGGGAAGGGTTAGCGTTAGCATCTCCGGGACGTGCATTTCTAAAAAAACCATAAGCAAGTATGTCTTTTCTGGAAGCTCCACCAAAACTATAGAAGCTCCAGTTTTTACTTATCGGATAAGCAACATTAATAAAGGCCTGGTAAGCTTTTGCCTCATTGCTGCCATACTTTGTTACATAAGCCGGTTTGTTTGTGGGCCATACACCTCTTGCATTGCGAATACTATCGTCAGTAGCTTTTGTACTGTTATAAATAATTCCGGTGTAGGGGTCAATTCTATCGGTACCTTGTACATTTTGGTATTGCAGCGTAAAATTAAAATAACTACCTGCTTTACCTAAGCCTAATCCATAATTAATAGCAGTTAAAGCGGTAGCACCATCGCCTTTTGAGGTAACACCAAATTGTGTTTTAAAGGTTCCGCTGTTTATATTTTTTTTGAGTTCAAGGTTCATAATACCTGCAATAGCATCAGAACCATATTGTGCTGCTGCACCATCCCGTAAAATTTCCATTCGATCTACTGCAAGGGATGGAATGCTGTTTAGATCTGTAACAACGGTGCCTTTACCCACGGTTACATTGTTGTTGATGGCAGAAAACTGGTGTCTTCTTTTTCCGTTTATTAAAACCAGCGACTGGTCAGGAGACATGCCTCTTAGTGATGCAGGATCTGCAAAATTTGCAACGCCATTTATACCGTTTTTTGCAGAATTGAAAGAGGGAGATGTAAACTGGGCCATTTGTCCTAAATCTGTTTGTCCTGTATTTTCTAATTCTTTGGAACTGATAATATCTACCGGCACTGGGCGGTTTACATCTGTACGTGGTTTGCCACGTGAGCCAATAACCGTTACAGCACCTAAACCGGCAGGGTTAGCAGTTAGTTTTGCCGTGTAGTTTGTCTCTGTGCTTATTTTAATTTCATAACTATTATATCCCACAGAGCTGACAACCAAAACATCGCCATTTTCAGCATTTATACTAAAGTTTCCCTGGCTATTTGTTGTTACTGTTCTGTTTTTTCCTTTTATAGAAACTGTAGCACCAATAAGTGGTTCATCTTTATCGCTTGTAATAGTTCCTGCAACCGTTTTTACCTGAGCCCATACATTTTGGGCGATACTGAATATGGTTAGAAAAAACAGAATACGGATTAAGTGGTTCTTTTTAAAAGTCATATGGCTGTGATTAATGTGAAATCGTTATTAAAATATGTTCGAAAACGTAATAGAAGGCGTAAGCAATTTATCCTATAAAAAATACGGAGGTGGCTTGTTGTATTCTATATACGTGTCATCAAGGAAAGGGGTATACAAGAGTGTATTTATCTTCATACAAACAATCATTAATAATTAGTAAGGGAAATAATTTTATTGAAAACTTTATTTTTTTATGCCCACATCATTTCTTCACCCAACAAATAATGCGGCTTGAAGGTAAACAGCGTTTCACCTGATATCCTAAAATGATAGCTGCTATTTTTGTGCTGAATAAAAATGGTAATATTCTGAAATAAACTTTAACTTTCGGAATTAATACTTTATTTCCGAAATTTTATAAACCATTGGTCCTTAATAAACTATGAAACATAAAAAAGGTAAAGATGAAATATCCTGCTTACTATCCATTGTTTTTGAAAAATATGAATCTGAAACCGGTAACCTCATTATAAGAAATACCAACCGCAAAAACTACGAATCTGTTGCAAGAAAACTAAGCGAAATAAGTAATAGGTTGCCAACAACTGCAGAAGCTTTACAACATGACTATTTTTCTGCCGATCAGAAAAATATAAATTTAGAATACCCATTCCGCAAATACGATATTACCGCCAGCCAAGTAAAAGATGCTTCATTGGGTTTGGTTAATAATCCTCGGTCATTTTTAACGGAAGCCTGCTATATTTATATATATGGAGTTGGGAAAAAGGGCTTTGAAAAAAACCCATCTGACGACAGACTCTTTGTAAATGACGACGAAAAAGTTGATACCAAAACCGATTCCGTTAAATATGAAGAACTGGAACTTCTGGTTGCATCTCTCAGTAAAGAAAAGGAGCAACTTCAAAATACAGCCTCAATAAATATTAAAAAACTAAGGAAACCATTTTTGCTTAGTGTATTATTCTTAGCAGCTGTTTTAATTTATACGTCCTATCAGTGGATAACTACCAGAAATAAGTGGGAAGCCATCGGGAGGGATATGAATATACTTTCTTATAAACCCACAAAAGCACAAATTGAAGATCTTGAGGGCATTTGGTTATGTTATACCGGTTCGCCTCAGGCAAGAAGTTCAGAACCAAACAGGTTTCATTTAATTGTATTAAATGTTATAGAAATTAAATTTAAAAATGGTTACTTTACCTATAACAGATTTGGGGCGGCCTTTAACCATACGGGATATGCACAGTTTGAAGCTCCAGAGCTGGTTTCTATTCATTCTCATGTAAAAAACAATTCAGAAAATATTGAATCACCCCGTCACTCCTTAATGCAGTTGGATTCCGGTTCAGGTTTTATGCCGACAATTTCTGCTTCGTGGAACTTTGATGTAGGAGACAAAAATAAAATAATTGGTATTAGAGAAGTATATAAAAAATTGGGTAAAGATGGGAGCATTGAAGAAGTTACTAATACCATAGAAAATGCCAGTTGTAAGTGTAAAATTTTGAGATGGATACAAGACAAAAAAATTGTACAGACATTTCAATTAAAAAATAAACCGCTGGAGAGTTTTCAAGTGCCTATCTTAAAAAATTTATTAGATGAAAGAAGTATCATACTGAGGGAACCCCAAGATGGTCTCATACTTACAAATGATTCTTTGGCTATGAAAAAATGATCGATATTTCATAATTTTCGTAACACTTTATAAAAGCGTTTATTTGGCTCAGTTTTATATGTTGGGGAGTAAACTTAAATTGCGGAAAATATATTTAGGGTGATTATGGATATTTACGATAACTTTTTAGCTGCGGGGTTATTAGCGCATTTTACAATAACTTCTTTTTTAGAACTTGGAGATGTCAGAGATAAAAAGATGTTTTTTGAAATATATTTAGAAGAAAATAATGAAATTCTGGGTGATTATAACAACTCGTTATACGAATCTAAAGGTCTTACTTAGGTTCCACTTAAAGACTTATCTATTCGAGTCAAAGCTGTTTATTTAAACATTAAAAGAAGACTTGGGCGGCTAAAATCTGACTTTGAAAAAGTTGTCCGAACTAATTTTTATTTTGTAGCCGAAGGTGCTGGGTTTACCCAGGAATCATTGAGTTTTTAAAAGATAGCCTTAACATGTTATCTGTAAATTATACTTAAAGGAAATTGATAGTTACATTGTACATTTCAAAAATATTTTTAGCTTTTGATTATCATTAATATTCTTTAAAAAATACAATTTCTACAAACAATACCTTTAGATTCACGTAGGGACTTAAAGTATAGTTTGCAAGCACTCTCCGTAGAAAACTCAGAAAAAAAATTGCCTATATTCATTTTACTAATTTATATAGTAAATACACTAATTTTATTAGTCGGCATCAAATTACGGATAGTCATTAACTTTTTGTTATCAAAAATGCCTGAGCAAGTAAGCCGAAAGGTATTTAATATTACAACTTATATATTACTGCCGTTAATTTACTAGAATGTAGGAGGTCTGGGGACACCCGCCACGGCTAGCCGCCAGGGTTGCGCCCCACCAACCCTTAACTTAACGGCATTGACCTATATATTATAATATTCATCAAATGCTGTATCCAAAGTGGTAAGAAGTAGCCAAAAAAATATTTAAGTTTTTAGAGTTTTAGTATAATAAAATGCCTTTTTACGCTTTTTTTTTATAACTTAATGATTATTAATAATAAATACATTATGAAATTATAAACATATGCTTATAAACTCGTTTTGCGTAATTAGATAAAAAACGCTCTACGGGAAATAAAACTCAATAACCACATTACTTTTAAGACTTTTTTTAAGTTTATTCAAAACTTACCAGCGAAGCCGAAAACTGCATATTTGAAAGAGTAGGCAAAATAAAACTATTCTGACAATGAAAAGATTGTTAAGTAAAAAAATGCTAATAGTAATATTAGTTGGTGTGACTTTTTATTGTACTTCCTGTGCAACAATACTTGGTGGAAGAGTTTCTGACTGCCAAAGAACGAAGCCTGTACAAGGATCACCTACAAGAGCGTTAAGAGCTGGAGCATTAGTTGCAGACATTTTACTTTTTTGGCCAGGAGCAATCGTAGATTTTGCAACTGGTGCAATCTACAAACCATGTGCAAAAAAGTAGTTAAAGAAAGGCGAGCTATGTATATCCAAATGATATTCAGAACTCGCCTTTTTTTAATTAATTAAAAAATAAATTTACAATAACTGAACAACTTACAAAAAAATACCAAGCATAAAATTGGGGCTTAAAAGTATCTTTTATACTTCCAATAGTTGAATAATGCTGTACTCTACCTTTAGAAAAACTAATAGATTGACAGTTAAACTAAGTTCGGTTGTTTCAATTATTAATTTGTACATAACAATAATAAGGATAAAATGATTGAAGTAATAACTGAACACAACAAACAAGACTTCGTCGGGCATGCAATACCAACAATGAAGTACAATATTGTACGGAACCAGTGTTAAAATAATTATACCCTTTAGGATTTGAGTTGAAAGGAGTTAAGTTTTGAGTGAAGCCGTAAGCAGGTTATACCGAGGTCTAC
>JAYTHI010000021.1:0-7295 GCA_043732685.1 Ferruginibacter sp.
GATACCACTGTAAATTTTAGTAAGCCTAACTTTTATTATTACTTAAATAACGGGGCTAATTTTTTATTGTTTAATGTGGTAAAGAGATGGCATTTTTATGCAACCAAAAACGAAAATATTAAAATAGATCTTTTAGCCAAAGTAGGTATAGGACCCGTTATCCCGCATGTTGATAATAAATTTTTTGGCGATGCCAATAATCCCGGTTTTCAATTTGGCGGATGGAATGTAGGACTGGAAGCTGATGTTAGGGCTACTTTTTTTAATTATGTTTTTGTAGAGTATTGCAATAAACTTGACTATGCCCGCTACTCCAATTTAAAGGTATACGAGGGTACGGCTAAGCACGCTTTTGGCACTTATGAAATGATTGTTAATTTGGGCTTAACTTTTCCGGTAGGCTCAAAAATTAAAAAATAAATTAAACCATTACTCACTAATAATTTATAAATTTTCCTTCAATGCGTATTATATCTTACAATGTAAATGGCATTCGTGCTGCCTATAAAAAAGGTTTTATAGATTGGTTAAAAACAGATCCTGCAGATGTAATTTGTCTGCAGGAAATTAAAGCCCACAAAGATGATGTGGATTACAAGCAACTGGAAGCACTTGGTTACCACCATCATTGGTTTAGCGCACAAAAAAAAGGGTACAGTGGCGTGGCGATTTTCTCTAAAATAAAACCGGATAATATCGTAATTGGAAACGGCCTGCCAACAAGCGATTTTGAGGGCAGGATTATTCAAGCAGATTTTGGAGATATGCGTTTAATTAACGGATATTTTCCCTCCGGATCAAGCGGAGCTGAAAGACAAGCTTTTAAATATGTGTGGCTGGATGAATTACAAGAATGGCTGGAGGGAATAAAAAAATCCTATCCAAAATTAATATTGTGCGGTGACTATAATATTGCGCATCAGGATATTGATATCCATGATCCGAAAGGAAATAAAAACTCCTCCGGATTTTTACCATTAGAAAAAGAGTGGATGACCAAATTTTTAGCCAGCGGTTGGGTAGATACCTTTCGGGAATTTCATAAAGAGCCGGATCGTTATAGTTGGTGGAGCCAAAGGTTCCCAACAGTTCGTTTAAATAATAAAGGTTGGCGTATTGATTATATTTCGGTTACCGAACCTTTAAAAGCCCAATTGGTTGATGCAGATATTTACCCCGATATAAAACACAGTGACCACTGTCCAATTTATGTTGAGATAAAATTATAATATTAATACTGCTATTATTCAACAGCACCATATTTTATTTTTTATGGTTTGCAAATAATTTTTATCAGTATAAAAAAGCAGGCTTTACACCTGCTTAAAATAAATGCAATTTATTGAGTCTAAATATTGACGAAGCAGGTAATGAAAAAATAGTTGGTTAAGAAACAAATGAAATACCATAAAAAATGATAGTATATAACGTTACTACAAAAATTGATCCTGCTATAAAAGAAGATTGGCTTTTATGGGTTAGGGAAGAGCATATTCCTGATATTATAAATACCGGTTGTTTTACTAAAGCACATACTTTTCAATTGCTGGAAACAGATGATAGTGAGGGCCCTACTTTTACAATACAATACTTTGCAGAAAGTAAAAGTTTTTACAATCTATATATTGAAAATTTTGCAGGATTTATGCGGGAGAAAGCCATGGCAAAATGGGGCAATAAATTTATTTCATTCAGGTCGTTAATGCAGCATGTTGACTAATTGTGTATAATAATTAAATAGGATTTTCTTAACACCATACGTATCACTTTTAAGCCTAAAGCCGCATGTACATTGAGTTTAAGCGTATTAAATCTAGAAGCCGCTACCAGACTGCATTGTAGCTTATCAGCATTATTTTTATAGGGCTGAAAGCGTTTCCATTTTATGTACAAATCCCTTGTTCCTTGCGGTTTTCAGCGATTTGGTAGTAATAATTTTGATAGAAAAAATTTTGTTGCAATAAAAAACCTTCTATATTTGTTGAAGTTAATAAAATCGAAAAAATATAATTATGAACAAAGCAGAATTAATTGCGAAAATCTCTGAAGATGCAGGCATCACAAAAACCCAAGCGAATCATACCTTAGATTCTTTTGTTGAAGCTGTTACAAAAACATTAAAAGGAAATGGTAAAGTTACCTTAGTTGGATTTGGTACTTTCTCCGTTTCTAAAAGAGCAGCCCGTAATGGCCGCAATCCACAAACAGGAGCTGTTATTAAAATTAAAGCCAAAAAAGTTGCTAAATTTAAGGCTGGTAAAGAATTGTCAAGCAAATTATAATGCTTAGCCAACATCTTTAAAAAGCAAGACAAATCGAGTGTCTTGCTTTTTACTATTATTTATAAAAAATTAAAAGAAATATTATGGGACGCGGAGATATTAAAACAAAGAAAGGAAAAATTACAAAAGGTTCATTTGGCAAAACAAGGCCTGCTAAAGTTGTTAAAAAAAATGTAGCACCGAAGCCTAAAGAAGCTTAATTAAATTTAAGATTGATAGTGGCTAATTGCAAACATTGAGGTAAAACAATTACCCACTATCAAATTAAGTTCTACGGCGCAAGCCGATCAATTTTCCAATTCCCTTCATCTTGTAAACTGTATTGCAACCTGTCGTGTAACCGGCTTGCCCTACCCTGCCAAAATTCAATTTTTTCCGGTTTTAGTCTAAAACCTCCCCAATGCGCTGGTCTTACCAGGGGCAAAACTTCAAACTGCTCCACGTACCTTTTTACATTTTCTTCTAAAATATTTCTCCTGCTAATTATTTGGCTTTGCGGAGATGCCCAGGCGCCAATCTGACTACCTGTTGGCCTTGATAAAAAATAGACATCACTTTCTTCGGCACTTATTTTTTCAATACGACCTTCAACCCTTACCTGGCGCTCCAGTTCTTTCCAAAAAAATACCATACATGCAGCAGGATTTTCTTCTAATTGACGCCCTTTATTACTGTCATAATTGGTAAAAAAAACAAACCCATTTTCATCAAACCCCTTTAATAAAACAATCCTTGCACTTGGTTTACCATCAGTGCTTGCAGTTGCTAATGTTAAGGCATTTACCTCATCAATAGCGCTGTTGATGGCCTCCTGCCACCATTTATCAAATTGTTGTATGGCATCCGCTGCAACATCTGCTTCATTCAATGTCTGTAGTTTATAATCCTTTCTTATATCCGCTAAATTCATCATTATAAAAATATTTAATGCAAAATTCAACTAAAAAAAGAACATAAAAAAAGTATCTTCTATTTAACTAAAAGATACTTAAACTATTAATTGCCCATTGGTAAAATAATGCCGTTGAGGTAATTACAATTGTTTTATGTTAAGGATGCATTCCTCTTAAACCTACTGCGCCTAAACCAAAAGCTGCAAATAAAATCCCGCCAAGTACTGCTGCAACAATTATGGTAATACCCACCATCACCACAATTACCACCAATAAATAAATTACTTTTTTATCTTCCGGGGTTTGCTTTAACGGCCCTAAACCAAGGTAAGTAATATATATAGAATATATGATGGCAGCAAATTTTAATAGTCCTCCTAAAACAGGAATAAAGGATAAAAATCCTGCCACATAAAGGGGAGTAGCGGAATAAGCCACTAATTGGGCCGACTTGTTAAGGTTTTTTTCTGAATCAAAACTTGGTGCCAGCATATCTACAATGTAAACAGAAATATAATAGCCAACTAAAGTAGAGAAAAAGGCGATGAATGCGGTGATTACAAAAAAGGTTATCCCTAAGACACTGCTTAAAAAAATTCCCGAAAGTATGGGACCGATAGCTGAAATGATGGATAGGGGCAGCACATAACTTATTAACAAAGATTGTGGAGTGGTTATTTCTGTATCGATAACATCCCAGGCTGTTTTGGGTGTAATTAGTATATTTTTTACGCGCGCTATTATATTCATAACCTATACATTTTAGAAGCGTAAAATGAGAAATACATTTGATGTTTGCAACTGTTTGCAAATAAATATTAAAAAAATTATACGTTTAGCTTGGTTGCATATTCGTTAAACCCGACATACTTGCCGGCATCACTAAGTTCAATAGAATTTTTTTGATTTTGTAACATGAGATTTCGTGCATTTACAATATCCAATTGACATTTTAAATCGGCAAATTGTATTTGCAGGTTAAGGTATTGCTGCTGCAAATCTTGTAATTGGTGGTGCTCATTTACACAGCTATTTAACTCCTCCCAATAACCTAACGCGCGATTTGTTGCACCATTACGTTGTTGTTCCAGGCTATTAAGGCAATCTTGCAACATTTCCAGTTCAATGCCCTGGTTCTTTAAAGCGCTTGCAGCTTCTACATTATTAGCATAGTTTAATTGAAGTGCTTGAAATTCATTTTCTTTTAACCCCGCAATATACTGCTGAGCTGCTAAGGTGGCCCTGAGCTGCGCATTTTCGCTTACCAGTTTATTTAATTGATGCAGCAGGTCTGCTCCGTTTGTTTTCATTAATTAATATAAAGGACATAAGTGAAGAAAGAAATCATTACATATGTAAATTAAACTAATATTTGTTATATAAAAACAATTATTGATTCAGGGGGAATTGTAGCGAAGTAACTACAACAAGGAATGCAAAAAAATAAGTCGTTTTTTTAGGTATTGGTCTACCAATTAAATCGGTATTTTTTGGGGGTATAGCATTTACAGAGGGGTTGCTGTTAAGGAAGACAGCTGTCATGGGAGGCTTGCTGCTTACCCTTCAATTACAAGCCGGCAAGCAGGAGCATTATACAATAAATACGCCACTGCGGGAGCTAACCTATTCATTACAATCCCTTTAGTATACATACCATTCGGAAATTTTTGTTTGAATAAGCAGTTGCTGGCGTTTAAATTCGTGGGGAACAGTAGATTTTTAAAGTCAATAAAACCTCCGGAAATCTTACTAAAAAAGGTAAGGTGTACTACAAAAATGCACCGGCAAACAGCCAAACATAACCCCTTAACATCCTAAGGCAAAAAAATAGCCTAGCAAAATAAAAACGTCTTAACGCCTAAACGGCAAAAAAATATTTGCAAAAAAAGCCTTACCGGCTCACCGGCATAAAAAATATTCGAAGCAAAATAAAAACGTCTTAATGGCCA
Source organism: Ferruginibacter sp. (assembly GCA_043732685.1). GTDB lineage: Bacteria > Bacteroidota > Bacteroidia > Chitinophagales > Chitinophagaceae > Ferruginibacter. The sequence goes on from JAYTHI010000021.1 coordinate 5,125, forward strand.
GGCGGCAAAAAATAAAGAGGCCTTAATTCATTACCGGCAAAAAGCATATTAATTACAAATGAAAGGTGCCCTTCATAAATTTAAACATACTATTTGTACTCCAGGTACCCGGAACCAGCATACGTCTAACGGTATACAGAGGCTGCTCCGCATCCATTTTATCAGACAATTGAAATGCCATTTTTATGCCGTGCAGTGGCAACTCAACTGTTGCGGGCTTGTTCCACAAACCAAAAGGATATGCAAAATATACAACTGGTTTACCGGTAATGGTGATAAGCTTTTGTTTGGCTTCATCCAATTGCTTTACCCAATCGGCGGCAGTATATTTTGTAACCATGTGATGATCCCAGGTATGCGCTGCTACTACATTTCCCTCATCCGACAATTGTTTTAGCTGCTCTTTGTTCATGTACCTTGGACGGCCTATGGATATATTCATTATAAAAAACACGCCTTTAAAATGATGTTTTTTCATTTCTGTATTACCAACAGTAAATTGCTCTTCATCTGTATCATCAAAAGTTAACATTATTGGTTTAGCTGGTAATGCTTTGCCGTATGCAAGGTAATTGTACAGTTCATCCGGCAAAATAGTATTGTAACCGCTATCGGCAAGGGCCTGCATTTGGGCCGCAAAATTTGCAGGCGGCACTCTATAATCGCCGGGCTTTTGATCGTTGATATGGTGATAACATAAAATAGGCACCTGTTTTCTGGCAAGTATGATTGCTACAGCATCAGGTTTTGCAGTTACCTGCAAGCTGGTAACGACAGTATGTTTTACCGAATCAATGGTGGTAATTAGCACTGTTTCTTTAGTGGTATTTTTTTTATTATTGCAGGATGCCGTTACTAGAATAACTGCAAGCAGGTACACACAATGCTTCATGAAAATTAAAATAAGGATTATTGAAACTGAATATAACTTGGTTTAGGAATAAATTTTAATAACTCATCCGGTGTATACATGCCATTAGGGTCTTTACGGATATCATTTTTATAAAATAATTTAAACCCTGTAAACTCAACCGGTTCCTGCTTAATATATCGTAGGTAAGTTGATTTTTTTAAGATTTTATCTCCCCATCCATCCATATCCATAATGATCTGAACTTCCGGAACTTTCATTATCTTTTTATAATCCGTAACCATGCCCTGGGTAAAGCGATGTACCATTAAAATTTTTGGCGGCAGGTTGTATTTTTTAACCATTGATGCTAAAAATTTAACAGCATCATTAATATCATCCGAGTTAAAACTACCAATTTTTGTACCCGGTGTTTCACCATGTTTTAAGGAAAATTCAGGATCAATTCCAAAATGAACATTGGGCATTTTTAAATAAGGTTCAAACAAAGCAATCTCGTCTTTAACATTACTACCACCAACCTGAATATCCAAAAATACAATGGCATTAATTTCTTTAGCCCAGCTTACCACAGTATCAATCTGGTGAAAAGGCATGCGCATTCTATGTTTACCATCTTTACCCGGCGCACCTTGTGCAGAAATAGCAATATAATGCAAGGCAGGAATTACAGGTGTACCAGGATCTGCTTTTTTCCATTTATCCATTTCGCCCTGTAATTTTTTAAACATATCGTATTTAGGTATTTCTCCTAAAATACCCATGCGCTTTGAATACAAATTACCATAAAAAGCAATTATTCTATTGAAAGGCAAAATAGCACCAGGTAATGGATAAGGAAACTTTTGCGGCCAATTACCCAAGGTATCGCCGTTAGCCAGCTCCTTTAATTTTTGGTTATACAAAGCCGTATCAAGGGGTTTAACAGACGCCACAGGTTTAATACTATCAGTGACGATATCTCCTGTTTTTGCAACGACAGCAGCATCTTTATTCCCCAATTTTTTTGAGGTATCGTTACTACCACAACCTTCCGTTAAAGCGATGCTGGTAATAAAAATCAGTACGGTCAATAAGAAATTTTTGTTCATTTTTTGGGGATATAATAATTTAAAAACAAAACGTAAAAAATAGAAATTATTGCAGTAAACGTAAAAAAAATTCCTACAAAATTCAATGGAAAAAGAAAGTATTTTTATATCAATTTGTTAGCAAAACTAATCAACTTATTGTTATACAAATCAACCAGATTTTAATAAATATTTATCCTGCTTTTGTAATAAAAAAAAGGATTATTTTG
>JAYTHI010000022.1:0-7245 GCA_043732685.1 Ferruginibacter sp.
ATCATTTATTGAAAATGTATAATTTGCGTTGATAAAATGTAAAAACTAAGTACAAATAAGTCTGCGAATCAAAATGCTTGAAGTACATTTTTATATTATCTAAAAGTTAAACAGCTCAGGCTATACTGCTTTTGCGAATTATCTACCTAATCCAAAATTTTAAATTAGCATAAATACCTGGCTAAAAAGCCAGATTGGGATATTTTATAGTTTGCAATTGTTTAGGCTTATTGGATTAATCCATATAATCCAGATATCGGCTAAAAAATAAAACAAGTACCAGGGCCAGGATAGCCCCAATCAACGATAAGCCCATGGCGCCGATATTATCGCCGAATAAAAGAAAATGGGTAATGAGGATAAAAAATGTACCCAGTGTAAAAGAATAGAATCCTGATTTTTTAAGCATCCACATCATCACCACGCCAATTAAACACAACAGTGAAGATACAATACCTCCGATTGAAAATTTCTGGTAGTTATCGGGTGTTAAATTTCCAATTACCAGCGGCTCACCGGCAGAAGATCTACTGCCGGAAAAGATATTTTTTAACTGAGTTTTCGAATTGCCGGATTGAATTTGAATCACCTCTTCATCTGCCTTAAAAACACCCACTGCATTTTGTACGATACTTATTATACTTCCAATAAAACCAATAATGCATAATATTGACAAAAATAATGGTCTGTAAGTGTGTACTTGTTCAGAATTAATAACGTCTTGCTGCATGGATCAATCTTTTAGTTTGTTAAGGTTAGTAAATTATTTTGATATATTGACAAATGTTAATAATATTTTAATAAAAATTATTTAAAATTCTACCCTAATTTGGTGTACTTATTATGGTGAAAAACATAGCAATTATTGGATGCGGAAGAATTGGGAACCGACACGCACAACATGCTTTACATATTACAAACGTAAAAGCAGTGTGCGATATTGTTCCCGAAAGGGTAAATAAAATGGCGCTTACCTGCGGTGCGTCAGCTTATTGTAATATTGACGAATTATTATATGCTGAAAAGAATATAGATGTAGTAAGTATTTGTACACCAAATGGTTTACATGCCCAACATGCCATTGCTGCGTTAGAGGCCGGTATTAATGTACTCTGCGAAAAGCCTTTGTGTTTAACGATTGAAGAAGGTGAAAAAATGATTGCTGCTGCAAAAAAGGCAGGTAAACAACTTTATGTGGTTAAACAAAACCGGTATAATCCACCTGTAATTTTTTTAAAACAGTTAATTGAGCAAAATAAGTTGGGCAAAATTTATAGTTTTCAAATCAATTGCTTTTGGAACCGCCCTGCAGCTTACTATAGCGGCTGGAAGGGGACTAAAAAAATGGATGGGGGTAGTTTATTTACACAGTTTAGTCATTTTATTGATTTATTATATTGGCTCCTCGGAGATGTAGCAAGTGTTAAAAGAATGGCTGGAAATTTTGCTCATCCAGCTATTGAATTCGAAGATACCGGCATTGTACTTTTTAATATGCACGCTGGGTCAATTGGTACATTAAATTATACCGTAAATAGTTTTCAAAAAAATATGGAAGGCTCCTTTACTATATTTGGTGAAAAAGGAACAGTGAAAATTGGTGGTCAATATTTAAATGAACTTGAATATTTTAATGTTGAAGGAATTGAAAAGCCAAATTTACCGGCAGGTAATATAGCTAATGATTATGGGTTTTATCAGGGAAGTATGAGTAATCACGATAAGGTATATGAAAATTTATTGCTTGCCCTCGAAAATCCTGCGCACCTTTTTGCCGGTGCTGCCGACGGGCTTAAGACAGTGGAGATTATTGAACGCATTTATGCAGCAAAGAATTAAATACCAATCATAGGTAAACCTGCACCACCAGGCTTATGGTGGCATTTGCGTAATATTAGCTGGTTAAAATATTATTGCGCTACATTCGCACTCTTTCAACTGTTCAACTACACATGGATAAATCTGCTCTAAGCACTGCGGCATCCTTACCTGATTTATTCAAACAGGAAAAGCATATAATTTGTACGGTTACAACAGATTTAACCTACGACCAGCGCATGATCCGCATTTGTACTTCGCTCACTGAGGCAGGTTTTAAAGTTACCCTTGTTGGGCGCAAACTTAAAAGTTCTGTGGAGCTGCAAACGAAATCTTTTCAACAAAAAAGGATTAGCGTACATTTTGAAAAAGGCAAGTTATTTTATGCGGAATATAATATCCGGCTTTTCTTATATTTATTGGGTAAAAAAATGGATTGCATCTGTGCCATCGATCTGGATACAATCTTGCCTTGTTTGTTTATAAGCAAAATAAAAAATGTTAAAAAAGTGTATGATGCCCATGAATTATTTTGCGAAATGAAGGAAATTGTGCTTCGTCCGGCAATATACAATATGTGGAAAAAGATAGAGCGTTTTTCCGTCCCAAAATTTAAGGAAGGCTACACTGTTAACGAACCTATTGCAGCAGAATTTAAAAAAATGTATGGAGTAAATTATGCCGTTATCAGAAATATAGCAGTGCTGCGTTCCGAAGAACAATTGCCTGTACAGGAAAAATTTATTTTGTATCAGGGCGCTGTAAATGAAGGCAGAAGTTTTGAAACATTAATACCTTCAATGCAATGGGTTGATTGTAAATTAGTTATTTGCGGAGATGGAAATTTTATGGAACAGGCTCAAAAGTTGGTGAGTCAATATGGTCTTAACAACAAGGTTGAATTTAAAGGTAAAATTTCACCTGATAATTTACGTGTCATAACCCGGCAAGCTTATATTGGTATTACCTTATTTGAAAATAAAGGGCTTAGCAATTATTACTCCTTAGCCAATCGATTTTTTGATTACCTGCATGCAGGGATACCACAATTGTGCGTAAATTTTCCTGTTTACAAGTCCATTAACGATCAATATCCAATAGCAGTTTTGATAAATGATATTGGTGCAAAAAATATAGCCTTGGAATTGAACAATTTACTTCAAAATAAAGTTTTATATACAAGCCTTCAGCAAAATTGTGTTAAGGCAAGAGAAGTTTTTAACTGGCAGATAGAAGGGAAAAAACTGGTCCAATTCTATAAAAATCTATTTGCAAATTAATAATGGCAGAAAGACATTTACACATCGTAACCCATGATATTCCCTATCCAGCAGATTTTGGCGGGGTGATAGATATTTTTTATAAAATAAAAACCTTGCATCAAAATGGAGTTAAAATTTATTTGCATTGTTTTCAAAATAAAAGACCGCAACAGATTGAATTAGAAAAGTATTGTGCGTCGGTTTATTATTATGAACGAAACACGGGCATTGCTAATTTTTCTTTTCGTTTACCTTATATAGTGAGTTCGAGAAAATCGGGGGAATTACTTCAAAACCTGCAAAAAGATAATTACCCCATTCTTTTTGAAGGAGTTCACAGTACGTATCATTTTTACAATGGAAGTTTAAACAACAGACTTGTAGTGTTAAGGCTTTTTAATGCAGAATTCGAATATTATCATCACCTTGCCCTGCATGAAAGAAACCCTTTTCGTAAACTATTTTATGCGCATGAAAGTAAACTGCTAAAAAACTACGAAAAAAAGCTGGCTCAAAAAATTCCGATCCTTGCATTGAGCGGTAAAGATGTTGAATTGTATCAACAAAATTTTGGAGCCACCGATATAAAACATGTCCCGGTTTTTCTGCCTTACCTGCACGCAGGAGGCCAGCAAGGAAAAGGTTTTTTTTGCTTGTACCATGCCAATTTAGCTGTTAACGAAAACGAAGAGGCGGCGCTTTGGTTGGTGCAAAAGGTTTTTAACGATTTAGATATTCCCTTTGTAATTGCGGGCAAAAATCCCTCTCAAAAATTAATATTTTTGGCAGAACAAAATCAGCAGGCTTGTGTGGTAGCCAATCCATCTGATAAAGAGTTGCATGACCTGATTGCCAAAGCGCAGATAAATATTTTGCCATCTTTCAATAATACCGGTGTTAAGTTGAAGCTTTTAAATGCATTGTATAACGGCAGGCATTGTATAGTAAATAATGCAGGTGTTGCAGGCAGTGGATTAAGAAAAGCCTGCACCCTGGCCGAAGATGAAGATGACTTTAAAACTGCTGTAAAATACTTATACGATATGCCTTATACTATGGAAGAAAATAGCAGACGTCAGCAATTGTTGGAGTTATACGACAATCAAAAAAATGCCGATAAATTAATTGATATTTTTTGGGGGTAGGTATGGATATTTTAGACACTAAATTTTTTTATGCCAAAAGCCAATAACTTATAGATCTTTTAATAAGCCTGAATTAAAACTGCTGTTGGAATATTTAATTTGCTATTTAATTGTCTGATCATTTCGAGGGATAATTTTCTTTTTTTATTTAAAATTTCACTGGCCCTGCTTTTTAGTCCAACTATTTTTGCTAAATCTGATTGGTCATAATTCAGTTGTTCCATTCTAAATTTTATAGCTTCAATCGGGTCAGGAAATCCAATGGGGAAATTTTCTTTTTCATAATTTTCAATTAAAATTCCCAATATTTCTAATTCATCCCCTTGTTTTGTACCGCGTTTTGCATCAAAAATTATTTCAAGCCTTTCCATTGCTTGTTGATAATCTATGGCTGTTTTTATTGGTTTTATTGTCATGTTAAATATTTTTTGCATCTATTTTGTCATACTCTGCATGTGTTCCGATAAAGCGAATCCAAATCATTTGATAGTCGTAATTAATTTTAATAATTAACCTGTAATGATTGCCTTTTATATTAAAAACAATCCTGTTTCCTTTTAAAAAACTTGCACTTGGATATTCAAGTTTTACTTGGGAATTATCTGACCAAATTGAATTTCCAGTTTCCTGATACCAGGATTTTAATTGCTGTTCACAAGCCGGATGTTTATCCCAAAAGTCCCTTAAAATTTTCTTTGAAATAATTCTCACAGCGCAATATTTACAAAAATAAACAAAAGTTCCCAAAATGGGATATTAATTATTTCTGAGTGTTTAGGGTTTTGGAAAAGTAAATTTCAGAGGGGATAGATTTTGACAGACCTTGTTAAAAAGTAATACTCGCATTATCCAACACTTTACCTCTTTCTGTTTTAATGGTTCTTGCAGGAAATTTGCTGATCACCCTATAATCGTGCGTGGCCATAACAATGGCTGTTCCGTAATCTCTGCTGATATTAAATAGTAGTTGCATTATTTCATCACTGGTTTCCGGATCGAGGTTTCCGGTTGGCTCATCTGCTAAAATTAATTTGGGCGAATTTAATAAAGCCCTTGCTACATCTACGCGTTGCTGCTCGCCACCGCTTAATTCAAACGGCATTTTAAATCCCTTTGTAACCAGCCCAACCTTATCCAACACATCATTTATTTTTTCGTCCATTAATTTCTCATCCTTCCAACCTGTGGCTTTTAAAACAAATTTTAAATTATTCACCACATTTCTGTCTGTCAACAATTGAAAATCCTGAAAAACTACCCCCAAATTTCTTCTTAAAAAAGGCACTTTCTTCCAATCCAAATCACGTAATTTATAACCAACCACCCAGCCTTCGCCTTCGGTTAGGTCGAGGTCGCCATACAAAGTTTTTAACAGACTGCTTTTACCTGTGCCGGTTTTACCAACCAGGTATACAAATTCTGCCTTTTCAACAGAAATATTCACCTCACTTAATATTAGGTTGTTGCCCTGATAAATATTTACATTCTTTAATTCTACAATTGCCTGCGACATGGTTAGCTGATTTAAGTTTGATTGTTGTATGTTATCCTCCAAGTTTGCACTTGCTGTTGCACCACCTTTCTAAACAATATTAATAAATGATATCTATAGCTGCAAATTTAACCTAATGCCTACCTGCAATAAAAATTATTTTTCTGCCCCAAATGTTAAAAATATGTATAACTAAAAAAATAGTTGTTAAACTAAAAAGATAGTTATAGATTTGTTTCAGCAAGTAAAAAAAATGTTGTTATGAAAATATTGACCAAGGCAGAGGAGCAAATAATGCAGGTTATCTGGAAACTGGATAAGGCATTTTTAAAAGAGATCATTGATGAGTTGCCCAATCCCAAACCACACAGTAATACGGTTGCGACCATCATTAAAATTTTGACAGAAAAAGAATTTGTCGGGCTGAAAGTATTTGGCCGTATGCACCAGTATTATCCGCTTGTAAGCAAGGATAGTTATAGTAAAAGTAGTATGAAGAGCCTGGTAAAAAGTTATTTTGAAGGCAATTTTAGTAGTGCAGTTTCCTTTATGGTAAAAGAAAATAACCTTAGCATTGATGAATTGGAGCTGCTGTTGAAACAACTTAAAAAGAAATAATATTATAGATTGATCAGGCCATCATCCTCAATGAGGTTACTATATCTACAATTGTTTTTTTTGAAAAAGTATTATTAAAATAAAAATAATTTTTATGCTCTTCTTCGCCTATTATATGTTGAAAGTAATTTGCTGTTCGGCGTTGCTCTATGGTTATTACAGGCTCTTTTTGCGGGATAAAATTTTTCATCAATACAACCGATTTTATTTATTGGCCTCGGTAATAATTTCAATGATTATCCCCCTGATAAAAATCAATATTTTTCATATCCAAAATACACCGGCGACTGGTATAAAACTATTATCCATTGTAACAGGCAGCAATGAATATATGGAAGAAATTATTTTAACTGCGCATCGAAATAGTTTTACTGCCGCCCAATTTGTAGCCATACTTTATGTGCTTATCTGTGCGGTGTTTGCTTTACTCTTTATGCAGATTTTTATTAAGATAAATACTTTGTTAAAGCAATATCCTTTCAGTAAAGTGGACAAAGTTTTTTTAGTGAACACCAACGCAAAAGGAACGCCATTCTCCTTCTTAAATTATATTTTTTGGAACCATAATATAGATCTCAACAGCAGTACGGGTAACCAAATATTTAAACACGAACTGGCGCATGTTCAGCAAAAACACAGTCTGGATAAACTATTTATTAATGGGCTGCTTATTTTCTTTTGGTGCAATCCCATATTTTGGCTCGTACAAAAGGAACTTGCTATGATACATGAATTTATGGCAGATAAAATTGCTGTAGAAGATAATGATACCGATGCCTTTGCTGCTATGATATTAAAAGCAACCTACCCGCAATACCAGTTTCCATTAGCCAACTCATTTTTTTACTCACCAATAAAACGACGATTGATCATGTTGACAAAAAACAAAAATTTAAAAGCTGGTTATATT
>JAYTHI010000023.1:0-20210 GCA_043732685.1 Ferruginibacter sp.
CCCTTCGCCTCCACAGCCGGCGGGCTGCGTAACTGCAACGCCGCTCCATTGGCTTCTTTCAAAAAAAATAAGCTGCGCATTTTTTATTGAATCCGCCCCAGGCGGACCGAACCCAATGAGGCGGCTTATGCATTTACTGGTGTTTTTAAAGGCAGTCTGCGAAGGGTATCATTCATTGATAATGTATAATTTGCATTGGTAAAATATAAAAACTAACCACAAATAAGTCTGAGAATCAGAATGCTTGAAGTACACTTTTGTATTATCTAAAAGTTATACAGCTCAGGCTATACTACTTTTGCAAATTATCTGCTTAATCCTATAAAATTCAATTGTTAGCATAAGCACACTACATTTACTACCTATTTTGAGTAGTATAATAATATGCAACCTTTACAGGCTTTTAAAAATTAAGAAGAAAAACGAAGCTTTGTTAATTATACTATTGAGAGATAGTGAACTGGTTTAAGGAAATTGATAAATGCTTAAAATATCTTAGAAAAGTATTTTATGGAACATATTTTTTTACAATGACAGAAGCGTTATGACCACCAAAACCAAATGTATTGCTTAAGGCTGCATTTACGGTGCGATGCTGGGCTTTATTAAAAGTAAAATTGAGTTTACTGTCCAATTCCGGGTCATCTGTAAAGTGATTAATTGTAGGAGGAATAATATCTTTGGTAACCGCCATTATACAGGCAAGTGCTTCTAAGGCACCGGCCGCTCCCAGGCAATGACCTGTCATACTTTTTGTAGAACTGATATTAAGATCATAGGCATGCGTACCAAAAACATGCGCAATTGCTTTTGTTTCTGCATGATCGCCAAGGGGAGTAGAAGTTCCGTGAACGTTTATGTATTGTATGTCTTCGGGCTGCATTCCTGCATCCTTAAGTGCGTTACGCATTACATTACGTGCACCTAAACCTTCAGGATGCGGTGCAGTAATATGGTAAGCATCTGCACTTGCGCCGCCCCCGGCAATTTCGCAATAAATTTTAGCACCACGTGCAAGGGCATGTTCCAAGCTTTCAATAACCAAAACACCTGCACCTTCTCCCATTACAAAACCATCGCGGTCTTTATCAAAGGGCCTGCAGGCAGATTTGTAATCGTCATTTCTCTCGCTCAAGGCTTTCATGGCATTAAAACCACCAACGCCGGCTGCACTAACAACCGCTTCGCTACCACCAGTTATTATTATATCAGCTTTATTTAAGCGAATAGTATCGAAAGCATCAATTATAGCATTTGTAGCAGATGCACAGGCACTTACCACAGCATAATTAGGGCCCCTGAAACCATGACGGATGGAGATATGCCCGGCGGCAATATCCAGGATCATTTTGGGAATAAAAAAGGGATTAAAACGAGGGGTTCCATCTCCGGAAGCAAAATTTATTACTTCTTCCTGAAAGGTTATTAAACCACCGATGCCGCTTCCAAAAATAACGCCCACCCTATCTACATCCACATTGTCCTTATTGATGCCTGCATCTTTTACAGCTTCATCACAGGCAATTAATGCAAATTGGGAAAAGCGATCAATTTTACGGGCTTCTTTACGATCGAGATAATCGTTGGGGTCAAAATCTTTAACCTCGCAGGCAAACCTGGTTTTAAATTTAGCAGCGTCAAACTGTTTAATGAGACCGCAACCATTAACCCCATCAGCCAATCCTTGCCAATATTCTGCCACGGATTTACCTAGGGGAGTGATGGCGCCCAATCCAGTTACAACTACTCTCTTAAAGTCCATAAAGTTTGCCTGCTGTGATTAAAAAACAAATGATGAATCTACTTGGCGTGTTCTTCCAAATAAGTTACTGCCTGACCAACTGTAGTGATGGTTTCAGCTTGTTCATCAGGAATTGAAATATTGAATTCTTTTTCAAATTCCATGATCAATTCAACGGTGTCCAAGCTATCGGCACCTAGATCATTAGTGAAGGAAGCTTCAGGCGTAACCTCGGCTTCATCAACACCTAATTTGTCAACAATTATTTTCTTTACTCTTGTTGCAATGTCTGACATGGTAGTTTTATTTAGTTGATCAGGTGCAAAAATATACTTTTTGCAATAAATGCAAAGAAATATAAATGAAGGCAAAATTGCCGGTTTTTAAGCGCCCTAAATGGTTTTACAAGAGGCAAAATTGCCGTTGATAGTTGAAACTAACAAATAAATTTTAAAGTGTTTATTTTTGATTGCCGTTATACCTTGTTGTGGATTGTAAAAACCTTATCCACACTTACTTTAAACGGAATATATTTGTATATTGTACTACTTCAATACTCCCTTTAAAAAGTAAGAAAATTAAAAAATAATAAGTTATGGCCATTAAACAAATAGATCATGGTAGCAGGGAATATCAACAGATGGTACAACTGCGCCTTGAGGTTTTACGCAAACCGCTGGGTTTAAATTTTTTGGAAACTGAATTAAATAAAGAAATTAATGATATTTTAATTGCTGCTTTTGACGAAGATAAAATACTGGGCTGTTGTATATTAACTGCCGAAAATGGACGTTGTATAAGATTAAGACAAATGGCGGTACAGAAAAATTTACAGGGAACAGGTATTGGGGTGGCTATAATGAGTTTTGCAGAAAACCTGTCGAGAGATAAAGGTTATAAAATATTGATGATGCATGCCCGGCAAACCGCCCTGGGATTTTACGAGAAATTAGGATATGAAAAAAAAGGAATGCCATTTACGGAGGTTAATATAGCGCACCTGATAATGGAAAAGAAATTATAGCACATTGTTACATCAAATTCAGCGCTTGATTTTGGTGACCAGTATTTTTCTGGCGTCATCAATAGTATCTTCTGAAAAAGCATCTTTAGGAATGATAAAAAAAGAGCGGGTATCAAAATACAAATGAAAAAAATAGGGACTTTCCATGGAGGTAGAAAAAGCAGACCAATCCCATTTACGGCTGCCTCTTTCATTTTCAATAACAAACTCCTCCTTTCCTAAAGTAGCCCTGAATTTATCTTTAAAAGTGCCTGACTTTTTATAAATTATCATGGGTAACATATACCAAAAAGCAATCATCAAAGTAAACCATAACACAGAACTCAATAAAAAGGCCAGCGGTGATATTTTTTTTAAAAAGAAAAATGCTGCAGAAACTATCGCAAACAAATTTACAACCACCATCATTATTTTAATTTCCTTTCGGGTAATAAAATGATACCGCAAAGCCTGAATAACCTTGCCTTTATTGTAGGTGAAAAATGCTGATGTCATAAAACAAAGATACCGCTTATTAAAGTATCCTAAAACAACAGTGCCAAGGGAGGATTGTTACATTTTACAGGTATTAATTCCCCCGACCCTGGCAGCAAGGCTAATGTGCCATTTGATTGAGGAAACACGCTGGCTTGTTTTCTATTTTTACCATACCTAAAATTAATAGAACAATATATTATACCGCTTTTGCATTAGTTGATTAAATTTTACTAATTATAGCTTATATACGTATACTAACTAAGTGACATTGCATCAAAAAGCCCGATACAATTAGCATAAAATTATTTTATCCTTATCGTATAGGGCTTTTTGACAATTTAATTTTTCATAAATTTTGAATTTTAATGGTGTTTTTAAGGAGTGGATGCTGAACTTTCGCAGGAAAAATTAATAATGATACTCGAAATATTAGTTACTGCTGTTATTTAATACCGGTCTATTGCCTTTCAATAACTATTCTTTAATTAATGCTGTTGAAAATTTTGTGGCATTCCCGCTCACTTGCAATATATATTTACCACTTGCAATAGTGGACATTGTGTCAATAAAATGAAGGGTACTGTTGGAGCCATCATGTTGTACCGTAGCTATTTTTAGTACTTGTCCGTCCATATTTAAGAGCGTTACGCTGTAAGTTGCTGCAGCAATATTGTTTAGTTTAAAAGCAATTCTATTGCCTTTAATCAAATTGGGATATGCATTAACGGCACCTATTGCATGGTCTACGTTTACGGTAATTGTAACGATGCTGCTGTAAGTTTCTTTACCTGTAAAACCAATAGATTTTACGCGGTAATAATGTATTCCTTCCGTCGCCTTTACATCTAACCAATTGTAAGCAGCCGCAACGCCGGTATTAAAGGAAGCTAACACTGTTGCTGTCTCCCTAAATGCGTTTGCGCTTGTTGCTGTTTCTATACTATATTCCTTTATATTTATCTCATTGGCAATTTTCCAGGAAAGTAGTATATCCTTTTGTTGCTCATGCACTTCAATACCTGCAAATTTAATAGGCAATACAATTAAAGGTTTATTGTAAACAATGCTGAACCTATCCGCAGCAAAAGAACCAGGATCTGCATTAACGGTGAATTTTATGGTGTTTAAAGCACCATCCAATTGTATTACTTTGTTATTCAGGGTAGTATCATATTTATCTTTAAATACGGCAGTTATTCCACTATCCATATTACCGGCGCTTATTGCAAATTGGTATTGTTGTTTTTTTAAAAGATATATTTTTAGGTAAGAGGTATCGGTAGTAAGTATTGTTTGCCTTCTTTCGATGGCCAATAATTGTTTGTCCCGGCCAAGGCATAAATTCTCATTGATATTGTAAATTTTGGTCACATCATTATGGTCTACAGCATTTACATAATTATCTGCATAGCTGGTAAAAACCCCATCCACTAAATTTAAGGAGGAATCTGCCGCATTTATTCCTGATAAATTAACCCGCATACTGCTTGAGGCAAACATGGGTCTAAACACATTATCACTTCCGATGCTATTTTTATCTGTTTCCTTCATAGTGATGCTGGCAGATTGCGTTTTATCAAAAGCTTGTACAAAAAAGGCATCGCCGCTTTGTATATACTGACTAGAGTTTGTGGTACTGGGAACCACGATATAATTAGTAGTACCCTGATCTGCACTTATGGTAACATAGCCACCTATGGTAGACAATTGGGGATTCCATACATATAAATTGTTAGCCACATTATTTTTAGTTATTGTGGCAAAATTGATAGCTGCCGGATAGGGATTACTAACTAAGGTAAAACTTTGGCCATTTAAAGCCACGGTTTGATCATTAGTATTTACATTTCCTGCTATCCGCAATACCGTATTAGTAGGTACTGTATTAACTCCCTGAAGCAACAATGCTCCCCTATCACCGCGTACAAATATAAAATAAGCGGGGTAACTTGTAATAGGTACATAGGTGCCATATCCTGTCCCCGTTCCTGTTCCTACAGGTATGCCGGCAAAAGTGTTGGTAAGGGTATCGTACACTTTTAGAGATGGATGAAAATTTACACCTATATCGTAACCGTTATCCGTACTTCCGCCGGTAATAAAAGTACCGTAACCGGGATTGGGGTTTGCTAATTTATTATTGGTGATATCTGTAGTTGCCCCTTCTTGCCAGGCCGTATTAATTGTTGGTGCATCGGTAGTATTGATAATCGGAACAGAAAGCAGTCGCCATGCCCGTTTTGGAGTTATGTATCTTTCAATGCTGGCTTTTCCAATAATGGTGTTAGCAGAAGTGGTACCTCCATTTGTAATATCGGCTAACTGTCCGGTGCCATTTGCCGTGGATTTAAAAACTAAAAAGTCATTGGTAATTAAAGTATGGCTATTGCCGGTAAAAGAAAGGTTTCCAGTAATATTCTGAGTTCCGTTCATCGTTACACTATTACACAATATCAGGTTTTGGATAGTATTATTAACACACATATTCTGGGGCATTATCTGGGGTGTAACCGATGTGCCATTAAATTCCAGCGTCCCTGCCGTAGCATTTATACCATTTGAATCTATAATTGCGCCACTAACGGAAAGTTTACTTATTAAACCACTTGCACTATTATTTGTAATGGTTAATAATGCCCCATTTTCAATCGTTAAATTAGATACTTTTACAGTTTGGCTTGTTGTAAGACTACTAATTACGGGGTAGAAGGGATTTGCATCAGCATTGCTGGAAATTAAGATATCAGAGTTGGCATCAGGCACATTTATTGTCCAATTTATTGTATTAAACCAATCGGAGCTTTTATAAACGCTACCATCCCAATAATTTTTGAAGTTACCCTGGGGAGCATTGGCATGAAGATTAGTCAAAGTCATGGCACCTGTTGTAGAGGTAAGTCTGCCCTCAAGCGTACAATCGGCTCCTACTACAACAGCTCCGTTTAGTGACAAAAAACTACCAAATAAATGGTTGCCAGCTCCAAAAGTAAGTGCGCCTTCAATAACCCAAATAATATTTCGAGACTTGGCATTATTAATTAAAAAGCAGTTAAAACCTGCACTTGTACTAAATGCGCCACGCATTTGAATGATAAATACACTATTACTATCGCCTTTACCATCAAATGTTATATCGCCTGCAGTACCAGCAGCAGTAGTACCTATTCTTATTACGCCCGGAGACATTGTTTCATTACCAAAAGTTGCACTTCCATTATGGTTGGTTGTTGCACTATCCGGAATAGAATTTATAGTACTATAAGTTGCATTTAAGTCACCTGAACATTTTGTTGTTACATGCTCCACATCCACATAAATTTTGCCATTAACGTTACTACCGTCAAAGCCTGAAATTGCACCGGCAGTTTCTCTACCCAAATTGCCAGCCAGCGATACGCCAGCAGTACTTGTAATAGCGCCTGTTGTGGTAAAAACAACAAAAGTTGAAGCTATGCCAAAACTTGGGGCTTGTGCAAAACTGGTAAAGGAGGGTACAATAAATAACAAAAGGTAAATTAGCGATATATTAGTTTTCATTTTTATTAACTATTTGCAAAAGGAATTAATTCGGTGTTTAAAATAATTTGAATGTTTAAAACGTATAAATGTTTGTTTACGGCAACTAATTTGAGAATGCCATATTAGTGATAACATTAATGTTTATAAAGGTGGGGATTATAGTGTATTGAGGTTAATCTCTATCAGGAAAAAAAATTTCTTTCGTTAGCGTATTATATTTTACTTATAATTTATTTAAAATAATCGGTTTTTATTTATTTGTGGTCGGTATAGCGTCCAGGATATATTTTAGATTTTAAAAAAACATGCAAAATGACTTTTTCGTGTAACGACAAGTTTTTAATAAATTAATTTTTAATTATATATTTTGCTTTTAAAACAAATGATCATTTAAACATTAGTCCAAATAACACATATTTAATTATTTAATATAGCAATTACAGTATGTGAAGCATATCAAACTTAAATATTATGTATAAAATATTGATAATAATATTAATATAATTAACGTAGAACAATTAAATATAAAAGTAAATTATTAGTAAAACAAAGCTATATTTTGGATACGTCTTGACAGTTAATGTATTGTTAATGAATGATTTAATAGCTAATTTTTTGAACAAAAGTAAAAATGCGCAAACATTTTATAGCCTGCTAATTTGCGAGATAATAGTTTGTAAGATTTTTAGAATTTGGAAATAGTCCCATACTCAATTTGTATTAAGGTAAGAAGTAGTAATGATGAGTATACAAATCCGTGAGTTATATTTTGTTAACAGAACAATGCAATTGTAACTGGTATTTCATTTGCTGCCTTTGCAACTATTAATTAAATACCTAGTACCATTTATAATATTTTCATTTATGCGAATAAATAGTACCCTCAAAAATAAGTGCGGTAAACATTTAAGCTCTTGTAAAGCCGGTTCAATTGCAAAGTGCACTATTACAACTATAAACCATAGCTGAGGGAACACTATTATAAATTACCAAGGATTACCTTTAACCCATGAGAGCAATTTTACAAAGGGTAACTACCGCAGGGGTAACTATTAATGATGAGCTTAAATGCAGTATTGGAAAAGGTTTACTGGTATTTATAGGTATAGAAGACGAGGACAATCAGGATGATATTGAATGGATCAGTAATAAAATAACCAATATGCGCATTTTTGATGACGCTGCTAAAATGCCGAATGTTTCTGTGAAAGATATTAATGGCGATATATTATTGGTAAGCCAGTTTACGCTACAGGCAAGTATTAAAAAAGGCAATCGCCCATCCTACCTCCGTGCAAGTAAATCAATTGTGGCAATACCCCTGTATGAAAAAATAATTGCTCAGATTGAATTGGATCTGGATAAAAAAATATTTACCGGCATTTTTGGTGCAGACATGAAAGTTGATCTTGTTAATGATGGTCCGATTACTATTTGGATTGATACAAAAAATAAAGAGTAAGGTAGTTGAGTCTATAAGGATTTTCAATAATTGTCTATGCTAAAAAGCTGTTCGTAAAAAAAATAATAACCATCCTTAAATTAGTAGAAAAGCATTTTTAAACAACAGCTCAATAATAATTATGACCGACATTACAATTAATGAAGCCCAGCAAAAAGTTGATACCTGGATTAAAACTATTGGCGTCCGTTACTTTAATGAACTCACTAATCTGGGTATTTTAATGGAAGAAGTGGGTGAATTATCCAGAATTATGGTGCGGCAATATGGGGAGCAATCTTTTAAAGCATCAGATAAGGGAAAGGATATAGGAGATGAAATGGCAGATATTTTATGGGTATTAATATGCCTGGCCAACCAAACAGGAATTAACCTGACAACCGCACTGGAAAAAAATTTTGAGAAGAAAAATTTAAGAGACAAGGAAAGACATCTGAATAACGAAAAACTTCAATAATACATTGTAGATTTTACTTAAAAAGTTTCAATAATTATAAAGATACCCTATTAATTATTTTGTACTTATTTATCTATCCTGGTAAAAAATTTAGTTTGCACAAATCGAGTGCTGCATTGAGTTGCCCCTTTTTTAAATGGCTTGTTAGCTGTAAAAGTCTTGGGTAATAATGCTCATGGTCTTTGCCATAAGCATCTTTTAAATTGGCTGTTTCCAAATAAGATAATTTGCCATCAAAGGCTGCAGCTACCGTAAAAAGATCCAGTAAAAAATATCGTTCTCCCTCCGTTACCTTTTGTAAAGTATCTAAAAATAAGGTCCAGTCATCGTATTTATTCTCGGCAGTAATTTGCAAAATTTGTTGAAACCTTATCAGCAAAATAATCATGTTGGGATGATAGTTTTTACTCATCACCACCGCATTTCCAATAGCCCGTAAGCATCCGCTTTTTGCCAGCGGAGAAAGTTGCTGTATTATTGTAGTATTGTTAACAGTAGCTGCCAGTTGGTTGGCAAGGGCAAATCCAAATAACCTTAACCGCGCCTCATGCACCACCCTGCGAATAACTACACCATTCCAAAAACATTCTACCAATAGCGCTTCATAAAGTATTGGAATTCCAAAAATTGATGGGCCAACGGTTAGTAGCATACCGTATTTAAGCACAAAATTGCTAACTATAATTTTAGCTTTGTACAATAGCCCCAGTATAAATAAATTCTTTTTAGATATTCTTTTAAAAGGATCTATCCCCAGAATTTTAAGTTCGGGATCCGGCAATTCCAATGCTGTACGCGATAAAATATGTTGTACGCTAAATAATCCATCTGTTGCCAGTTCACTTTGTTTGGCATGCATATTTATTATTTCACTTACGGCATACACTGCTTTTAAGGCAATAATAAATAGTACATAAAATTCAATTATGGTAGCCACCACAGTAGCTAAAATTACGCATCCGTAATGAATTAAAAAGCTGGCTTTAGTAAAATGTACATCTATCCAAACCGTAGCAAAAACGCATATAATCCCTATTAAAGCAGAAAGGAAAACGCCCTTTTTTGTGATATTATTTACACGATTGGTAAGGTCAGCATCAGTAAGGTCAAATACGCTGTGGGTAAAATTTTTCTTTTTAAAAAAACCAAGATAATAGAGTCCGAATTTTTCCAGTGCCGATGGTTTATTATTTAGTATTTGAATGATATCGGCCAATTAATATAGTTTTTAAAATGATTAAATAAAATCAATATAATAATCAAAGATAACGGGTGAAATCGTATTGCAAAAGTTGGCTTTTTATTTTTTACTTTTGCAGCATTATGGCAAACGAATCAAATAATTTTGCAGAGCTTATTGCTCATTGTAAAGAATATGGCTACATTTTTCAATCATCAGAAATTTATGATGGTTTAGCTGCAGTGTACGACTATGGACAAAATGGTGCCCAACTTAAAAAGAATATCCGCGATTACTGGTGGAAAAGTATGACCCAATTGCACGAAAATATAGTAGGCATTGATGCGGCCATTTTTATGCACCCCACCACCTGGAAAGCCAGCGGACACGTTGATAATTTTAGCGATCCGATGATTGATAATAAAGACAGCAACAAAAGATACCGGGTAGATCATTTAATTGAAGCCCATGCAGAAACGCTTGCGCTGGAAGGTAAAAAAGAAGAAGAATTTGCCTTACTTAAAAGTATGGATCAGTTAATTGCTGCAAGTGATTTCCCCGGATTAAAAAAATTAATTGAGGACAATAAAATAAAATGTGCCATCAGCAAAACAAGCAACTGGACCGAGGTGCGGGAATTTAACCTGATGTTCAGTACCCAAATTGGAAGCGTGGCAGAAGAAAGTGAAACCATTTATTTACGTCCGGAGACAGCCCAGGGAATATTTGTAAACTTTTTAAATGTTCAAAAAACCGGCAGGATGAAAATACCTTTTGGTATTGCCCAAACGGGCAAAGCCTTTAGAAATGAAATTGTTGCCAGACAATTTATTTTTAGAATGAGGGAATTTGAGCAAATGGAAATGCAATTTTTTGTTCGTCCGGGTACACAAATGGAATGGTACGAGTTTTGGAAAGCGGAAAGAATTAAATGGCACGAAAGTATTGGCGTACCCGCAGCAAAACTTCGTTTTCACGACCATGTTAAATTGGCTCACTACGCAGATGCTGCACTGGATATAGAATTTGAATTTCCCTTTGGCTGGAAAGAATTGGAAGGTATACATTCCCGTACCGATTTTGATTTAACCCAACATCAATTGCATAGCAAAAAGAAAATGCAATATTTTGATAATGATTTAAAGGAAGATGGAAAGCCTTATGGCAACTATATCCCCTACGTTATTGAAACTTCAGTTGGGCTAGATCGTTTGTTCCTTACCGTTATGAGCCTGGCCTATGCCAACGAAAAATGGTTAAAAGAAGATGGTACAGAAGACAGCAGGGTTGTATTGCGAATACCCGCTAAAATTGCTCCAACAAAACTGGCTATTTTACCCTTATTAAAAAAAGATGGTCTGCCGGAAATTGCAAAAGAATTAATGCTGGATTGCAAACCAGCTTTTCAATGTTTTTATGAAGAAAAAGATGCCATCGGCAAACGCTATCGCAGAATGGATGCGATCGGAACCCCCTTTTGTGTAACCATCGATCATCAAACAAAGGAAGACAATACGGTTACCATACGCTACAGGGATACCATGGTACAGGAAAGAATTGCTTTAACTGAGGTAAAGAAATTGGTGAGTGGACTAATCAGTTAATTTTAACGATATTCAAATTTTGCGTATTAAATTTTAGTTTTTAGTTTAATAAAAAAGCCTGCCGATAGTTAACTATCGGCAGGCTTTTTTTATTTTCAAAATTGAGCATAATTTATCCAAAACTACTACCCATACAACTCCTGATGGATTAATTTTCTATCATAACCCAAATCAATAATACGCTGTTTAGCCTCATCTATCATTGCTTTCCATCCGCATAAAAAGAACGTAGCAGGTAATTTTGAAGCACAAATTTCTTCATATACGGCATGTACATAACCGCTTTTTCCTGCCCAGGTTTCTCTTGATAAAACCGGATGAAAATTAAAATTATCCAACTCCTTTTCCAATTGGGTAAGTTCATCAAAATATAAAAGGTCCTGCTGGGTTCGGCAACCAAAAATAAGGTGAATTTTTTGATGAGGCAGGTTGTGTAATTTAATATACTGCGCCATGCTGCGAAAAGGCGCAATGCCGGTACCGGTACAAATAAGAAAGAGTTCCTGCTCATAATTAACCGGGTGTAGAGAAAAAATACCCACGGGACCTCTTAAAGTAATTTCACTGCCTTTTGTTATTTCATTAAACAAATAAGTTGTACCGGCGCCACCCTCCAGCAACACAATGCACAATTCAAAAACATTGGTTCCATCGGGCCAACTGGCAATTGAATAACTCCGCCAGCGCCTGTTGGGTTTTTCATGAATGGGCAAATCTAAAGTTACAAACTGCCCCGGTTTAAAATCAAAGACTTCCACCTCAGGCACCTGAATAAAAAAACGCCTCGTGTTATGTGTTTGCTGTTCAATTTTTATTACTTTACCTGTACGCCATGGTTCAATAGACATATTGCAATAGTTTACAGAAAGATACAAATAATATGCAAAGGCAAAATGTTTTTATCAGTGGATTTAAAAACTTGTTTCCTTCCCTCCATTTTATACGACTAAGGTAAAGACTAAAATTTATTATTGATTAAACAGGAATGGCGAATAAAATAATTAAAGGGTATAATAACCTTATAAAGAAGCTGATTATAAAAAATTACTGCTCAACATTATCAATAAATTTATTAAAAAGTAATAAAAGCATCGACAAAAAAAAGCAAAACCAGTAAGTTTAAATACAAAAAAAATTACCAAATTCTAATTCACTATTTGAATTAAAAATAAATAATTCTATCTTTATTTTGATCTATGCATTTTGTAAGCAGCGCAGGATTAAATTAAAATAGATTGTATTCCGATTTTCACTGTTATTCTTTTTCTTACCAACGAGCCCCAAAAACAATCATCCTTTCCTGTTAAAGAACCACAACCAAACTTATCCATAGTTTTTGGATTTTTTTAAAACCGCATTGAACGGCTGAATTTTAGCTTGAAAACTTTATAAATCCGGTTGGGTTTACCAGGTTTTCAAACTGGCATTGTTAAAATTTTTTTTCTTTAAAAATACTTATTGTTAACCACTGCAGCATTACAATAATTAAATTAAATACTATAATTAGTATGCTATCAATTTTAATGAAAAAGGTTTAAAACAAAAATTATTAGCGCTATAGCGACCTATTTAAATGTAAAATGCAACTATTTTTTTACCGATAAAAACTACAAAACATGCTTAAAAAAATTTTGAAATGGACAGGTATTACAATAGGATGCCTTATTATTTTAGTGCTGTTATTTTCTGCCACTGTATATTTTAGAACTGAAAGCCGGGCCAACAAAACATATGCTGTAAAAGTGCAACAACTTACCATACCAACAGATTCTGTAAACTATAAATTAGGAGAACATGTAGCTGCTGTAAGAGGCTGTAACGATTGCCATGCAGGAGGAGGAAAGGCATTTTTTGATGAGAAAAATCCTATGGCACTTTTATACGCCGCCAATTTAACAAAAGGGAAAGGTGGTATAAATTATGCAGATGAAGATTGGCTCAGGGCGCTTCGGCATGGCGTTGGAAAAGATGGAAAAACAGTATGGTTTATGCCCGTACAGCATACCAGTGGAAACTTAAGTAACCACGAACTTATTGCCTTGATAAGCTACCTCAAACAACAACCTGCAGTAGATGCAGTACACCCTAAAAAAACATTAAACCCACTCGGCAGGATGCTTACCTTTTTAGATAAGTTTCCGATGTTTACAGCAGAATTTATTGACCATAATGCCAGCTTTCCTGATGAAGTTAAACCAGAAATTAGCAAAGCTTACGGACAGTACATGGCAACAGTATGTACAGGATGTCATGGTACTAATTTAAAAGGTGGTCCGGCGCACAATCCCGGAGAGCCGGATATACCGGACATTTCAGGAACAAGCAATATTAAAAACTGGACAAGTGATCAATTCATTACTACGCTGCACACCGGTAAAACGCCTGAGGGTAGAACGCTTACTGAATTTATGCCCTGGAATACTTTAGGTAAAGCGCAAAATGACGATGAACTTAAGGCCGTTTATATGTACCTGCAAGATTCAAAATAAGAAAAGAATTTATAATAATGGCGCTGTAAATAATTAATGAGGTAGAATTATTAGATAAAACTTTTAAAAAAACGATTTAAAAATAATACCATAAAAATAATAAAAACATGCAACGCCCAACACAATATATTGCTAACTTAACACCGCTAAGAGGTATTGCAGCGTTAATGATTGTAGTATTTCATTTTGAAGAATTATTAGCCAGATTTGTAAAACCGGAGAATAGTATGCTTATTAGAAAAAGCTATTTAATGGTAGATCTTTTTTTTATTATGAGCGGTTTTGTACTGCTGCATGTTTATGGAGAAAGTTTTAGTACGATCTTTAAAAAGGCTGATTTTTTTAAATTTTTAAGAGCCCGCTTTGCCCGTTTGTATCCGTTACACCTATTTACACTTTTACTTGCAATTGCATTTTTTTTGAGCAGCAATAGTCCAGCCAACCCGGTGAATAATCCCGCTGCAATACCCACCCATTTATTATTGCTTCAATCCTTTGGTATCCATTCGATTTTTACCTGGAATGTACCTTCCTGGAGCATTAGTGCAGAGTGGTGGTGTTACATGTTATTTCCATTGATTGTATTGATGCTAAGTAAAAATAATAAAACAGTTTTTCTACTAATTATACTATCAGCTTCTATTTATTTTTCAATTCTTTATTTGTTGCCAAGAACAAATCCATTTATGCCTGCAGCTCCGGTACCGCACAACTTAGATGTAACCTACGACTATGGATTTTTAAGAGGCCTGGCTGGTTTTATGGCGGGCATGGTTACCTATATTTTATACCAGCAAAGAAAATTGAACCAGATTTTTAGTAAAGATATCGTAGGGATAATAGTTGTTGGTATTACGTTATTTGCCTTACACAGGGGTGTTAACGACATTATCTATATTCCTTTATTTATGTTGGTGGTATTGGGTATTGGTGCAAATACAGGTATTATTCATAAAATATTTATGGTACGGCCTTTACAATATTTAGGCACCATTTCTTATTCAATTTATTTGATGCATGGGTTATTAATATTTCTTATTGCAGTACCATTAGTTCTGGGTATGGGTTATGCTTACAAAGGGCCGGGTAGTCTTACTTTGCCTTTTTGGACAGGGTTGGGAATATGCAGTATATTTTTATTGGCTGTAGTTGGCGTATCCTCCATCACTTATTTTTTTATTGAAAAACCTTGTCGGAAATGGATCAATGGAAAAAATAAAAAGGTGCAGGACGTATTTAAACCAATCAATTCAGCTAGCTATGTTTCCGACTTAAATTAAAAAATAAGAAGGCAGCAAAAAAAGGCAGACAGTATCAACTTACTGTCTGCCTTTTTTTTATGAAGAATCGCTGTTATTGGATAAACAATTTTTCAATTGTAACACTATTTGCCGATACTACTTTTAACTGATAAATACCTTTAGCAACCCCTTTAATATTAATGGTATTGTTTCTGCCCTGCAAAGTAAAGTTTTGCATTAGTTTACCGGATGCATCATACAATGAGGCGCTTGTGCAATCGGCGCTGCTGCTTATAAAAAAAGTACCATTTATAACAGGGTTTGGATAAACTATAATTGCATCTGCATTGCTGCCAAAATCTAATTTACGTATCGGCGAATACGTAAAGTTTCCGGTACGCTTTACTATTTTTAGCCGGTAATAATTAATACCGATAATTGGCTGTGCATCAATAAAATTATATTGGTTGCTGGTTAAGGTACTAAGTGATGGAACAGTACCAATAGTTTTAAATGTTCTGGTATCCCCGCTTCTTTCAATAATAAATTTTGCAGTTCCTACTTCCTGTTCTGTCTTAAAGTTCAACAAAGCTTTATCGGCTTGCCTGGATGCGTCAAAAGAAAGTAAATCAATTGGTAATGGCTGCATATTATTTACGCCACCATTATTAAACCAAAATTCACTAAAACTATTCACCTTAAATTCAGCATAGTAGCCATTTCCATGAGGAATGATACTTGTATTTGCCGGCAGAATATATTGAAAATAACCACTCAGGTCATCATCGAGCGTATTATTTTCTTCAGTTAAAGGTCCGCTATATTTTGATATTCCAAGACCATATGCTGTTTTAGGTTTACTACAAATTGCGCAGCCTGTTGCGGCAACCAGGGCATTCGCTTCTGCATCAGTAAAATACAACCTTACGCCAATATTAGCCATTGGTGGATTAGCAGGATGTATAACAAAGTTTCTATCCAAATAATATTGGTTGTTACTAAATCTTATTGCTCCGGTAGTATTGGGGTATAAATCTATATCTACTTTCCCAAGGTCTTGTCCATTTGGGTTAATCTCCGCTACAACATACAAGGGTCCTGCTACGGGATCACCCACGGTAAAGGGCACCCAATTATTACCAGTAACTGATGCCAGACTAACATGTACAGCTGGCGAATTAACAGCCACCGTACTGGCTTCATGCACGGTAACATCATCAATACCTACACCTTCCATATTTAATCCGGCATCGCTGCTCAACACAAAACGGAAGCGAACAATACCAATACCTAATGGGATATCAAAATTTGCAACATGCCATTTAGTATTTGATAAACGCCATACATTTAGCGAGATTCCATCATACCAATTGGTACCCGCACCTGGCGTACCCAGCTTTTGCCAAATAATCCCATCGGTTGAATATTCTACCCAGGTATAATCATAATCCTGCTCAATATTAAAAATATGGCTAAAAGAAAGTGTTGGGTGAGTAAGACTGCTAATATCAAAACAGGGCGTATATAAATAAGAGGTTTCATTATCGTTATAATTACCGGTTAAATTAGTAACCCATGCCTTGGCACCGCCTGCACTTTTATTAATAATTGATTTTAAAGGTATACCCCACTGCCAGCTGCTATTGGTACCATTGGTATAAAAATTACCATTATCCAATTCAAAACTTTGCAGGTATGGATAGGAGGTTATAACAGGCGTATTGTGAAAAGTATAATTTAAAATGCTGTCATTTTCCGGATAGGAATCCCCTACATATTTTACCCAGCTATTTATTGAATAATCAGTAAATGCAGCAAGGTTTGCAGTTTGTGAAAAAGTATAATTCAACAGTTCATTTGCACCCAATGTAGCAACTGTTTCGGTTACAATTGCTCCTCCGTTAATTTGATAACTAACCTGGATATTATTAAGTGCTACACTATTAAAATTTTTTATATTGATGCTGATAGGGCTGGTTGAATTAAGTCCGCAACCCTTTTCATCAGGCGAACTTATTTTTAATAATGCTATATCATTTATGGCCTTACTAATGGTGATATCATCAAAAGTATAGCCATCATCCGCATCGGTTAACGGGCTAACATTATTGGCAGAGGTATTGCCCTCTTCACCAAATTTTATTTGAAAAGTACTGGTGATATTTTGTACCGGATTAGCATTTAAAAAGACATCATTAATATTAAAAAGTCCGTGCTTCCATTGCCCCGGGGCTGCCTGATTAAGAAAAAGGTCGTAAGCCATTACCCAGGTATTATTTTCGCTACCTCTTATCCAAATTTTATTACCCGGATGGTTTGCCTGACCATGATTAAAATAATAAAAATCAAATCTTAATTGGTCTGCGGCATAATTGATAAGGTTATAGTTTAAAGTAGCCGTATCTGCAGTTGTACTTGTTGCTGCAGGCCATTGGTCTAAAGTTAAACTTCCATTACCGGAATGTGCAAAGCCGGTATTTACAAATGTTCGGGCCCTGCCTTTATTGGTATTGGAATTAAAATCAAGGTAATTATTTCCTCCGATAGCCAGCTCCGGATTTACGAAATCATTTGCGGCTATTGTTTCAAAACCTTCCGTAACTGGCATTATATTTATAGGGTCGTTATTAATAGATTTTACCGTTTTGAATGCCGTATCATTTAAATGATTTCCATCAGCAGCTAGGGTTACCCAGGCTTTAAAATTATAAGTGTATCCTGCAGCAATTACAGGATACATTCCGGCAAAGGAATATACTACAGTTGCGCCTGCGGCTATCGGAGTACTAATGGTTTCTGTAACGGTAGCGAAGCCATTAGTATAAGATACATTAAAGGGACCCGCAATGGCAGCACTACCTAAATTTCTTATTAAAATACTAACAGGTGCAGTAGCATTACTTTCATTACTAAAGTGCTGACGTGCTGTGGCAGGTGTTAATATACTATCCACCTGCAAATCATTATTAAAAGCCGAAAGCGTACAGGCGCCGCTGTTAGGCAAGGCAGTTATAGATACCGATCTCCTTCCTGAAAAACTACCATTTTTTGCTGCCACGCCAAACCAGGTTATATTATTTCTATTAAGCCCTTCTACTAAAAAATTATTGGAAACTGTATTTGCTATTACCTTCATACTGTCTGCATCAAGTTGCAGAATATCGTACGATGTTGCAGTTGGAATTATTGCCCAGTTTAATTGTATAGCACCCTGGCAAACATTGGCAGCGGTTACAACAGGTTGCCCTAATATTGTAAATGCAAATTTAGTTTGGTCTGATAAGGAAGTACCATTTCTGGAAACCCTTATCAATGCCGTATTACTCGCTGCAGCGGGTACCGTCCATTGATAAGTACGACTATTGGCAGCAATTGTATTACTGATGGTGGTCCAGCTTACACCCTTGTCCATTGAAGCCTCAATTGTAAATGTATTGGTTTCATTACCATAAGCATTCCATCGAATATTTTCCGATTCTCCGGGTACCCACGTTTCGCCGCCTGAGGGATATAAAACATTTACCGATGGGGGTGTTAATTCGTAGCTTACCACATAAGGCTGAGGACCAAAAGGCACCGCAAATCCCTTTACATTAATGGTATAATTTCCGGCAACAGGATTTTCAATAGTTACCTGTTCAATATTATTTGTATGATCGGCTCCTTCTGTTGCTGGATCATTTACATGCAATGGATCCGGATTTAAAATAAGTGGTTTGTGTACCATTGCTGTGGGGTCTGTTACGGTAATATCAAGATCATTTACCAAGCTGGTAACTGCAGTTGTTGTTGCAGCAGGGTCTGACCAGTATAACATTATTTTTAATCGCCTGGTGTTTACCGGGACAACAATAGTTTGCGTATTAGCGCTACCGTTAGTAATGGTATTTAGTAAATATCGGTTTTGCTCCATTGCCTCTACCGCCTTTGCTGCATTTAACATTCCAAAACCAAAGGTATAATCAGGCCCTGCATTTCCAATATCTTCTGCTGTATTACACACCAGGGTTTTAAGCAGCGCAGCCGATGGATTGGCGCCATTATTTAATTGTTTATAGCGTTCCTGCAACAAAGCAAGTGCACCGGTAATTCCTGGCGCCGCCATGCTGGTTCCATAATCCAGCAGGTAGGTATTGTTTACTCCTGTGGAAGCAACAGCCCAGCCATTCGCCATTATTTCAGGCTTTATACGGCCATCGGCAACCGGACCCCTACTACTAAAATAAGCAATACTGTAATTTTGAACATTGATGGCGCCAACAGTTAATATATTCTTTGCGCATTGCCAACCGGATTTGATGGTGCCAAATGATGCCGGAAAACTAGTGCAGGTAAGCGCTCCATCATTTCCGGCGGCTACAACGTGGAGTAATTGTTTGTATTGATCTAACTGGTCATCTGCATAATTACTTAACACATCATACTCCCCTTCCCCGGCACAATTTATTTGTGCCGAATAATAAGAGTTATTGGTAAGCACCATATTATAGTCCGTAATATAGGTAGGTGCATTCGTAATAATATCGCTGAAACTTTGATTTATAATGGTGGCTTTGGAAGCCATACCACGATATTTGATATTAATATTACCTGCTCCGCCAACTGTACCGGCAACATGTGTGCCATGGGTAGCGGGAGTTGCTGAGGTTCTTACAATTAATCTGCGGGAAAGATCAATAGTAGTAGACATATCTGCATTATCGCCTATGCCTACTACAATCCCCTTTCCATTTAAATTTTTTCCATTAACAGTATTTAATTCGCTGATGCCTTCGGCGGCACGGCTAAAATAATTGAGGGGTACATCTTTTAATATTTGTAAGCTAAGGCTTGCCACAAAGGGCAGTGCAGCAATGGATGACAATATTTTTTTGTCTGTTTTTATAAATATAATATCGGCAAGAGTATACTTTGTGTCAACAAGTACAGCACCGGCTTTTTTTAATTCATTTTGCACAATTTCTTTAGACTCACTTTTAAAAAAACCTACGGCAACCACGCTACCATCTTTATTAA
>JAYTHI010000024.1:0-7211 GCA_043732685.1 Ferruginibacter sp.
CCATCCGGTTCCCGTTGTGTAGGGCACATTATAAATTTGATGGCAGGAAATTTTTTGGCAATCAGCATTTGTACTACCATACATTGCTGGTAATCTTTCTGGCCCATAAATAAATCATCAGGCGCTACAATTTCCAATAAACGATCCATTATCGTGCATACGCCCTGAAAATGACCTGTCCTGTATTTTCCATCCAAAATAGCTTCTAAATACCCAAGGTCAAAGATTTTATTAACCGTGACTCCATTCGGGTACATTTCTTTAACAGCTGGTAAAAAGAGCACGGTACAACCTGCTTTTTCCAATAAATAAATATCCTGTTCAATGGTAACGGGGTATTTTTCAAAATCTTTAGGATCATTAAACTGGGTTGGATTTACAAATATGCTGCAGATAACCAAATCGGATTGACTTTTCGCTTCCTTTATTAAACTTAAATGCCCTTCATGCAGTGCACCCATGGTAGGTACAAACCCAATTTTTTGATGCAATAATCTTTTAGAAGAAATAAAAGCTATAAGATCTGTTAGTTTTTTAAAAATTATCATTTTATTATTTTATTACCATCAAATTTAGGTAGTGCATAGCTTTAACGACCATTTTTTTTACTTAGGTGTAATTTTAAATAAAACGAGCTGGCTTATATTGGGAAGACAATCATGCTGTTTCTTCCAGCAATTGTTATTGAATAAAAAAGGTCTGGTATAATTATGTAGTGAGTGTCCAAAAAAAAACTACGTTATAAAAATCATTTATTTCAGAAGGTCAACAGCAAAGACCAGCACTAAAAAACGCTAGCTACCTTATGTATGTAGCGTACTTATAAAGGAGTAGACGGCTTGGCTGAATTTGCAGCATTTAAAATTAATAAAATAACCTGCAAACCGATATGTTCCCGGGCATAAAAAAACGCTGAAATAATTTCAGCGTTCTTAATGAGGGCAAATATTTAATCCGGTATTTTTAAAAGTGGCGAAAGCTGCTCCAGTTCCAGATCAGTAAACAATTTAGATTTTGTAAAAAAACGAACGCCCAAAGGTATTTCTAACGAAAAACTACTTCCCCGCCCCGGGGTTACATCTAAAATTACTTGTGCATATCTTGAATATTCAAATTGATCTTTGGCCATATAAAATTTACAATCATTAATAGTAGATATCCAAATATCACTGCCACCAACCTTAAATTCCCCATCGTTAAAACACATAGGCTGGCTACCATCACAACAGCCTCCGCTTTGATGAAACATAAGCGGTCCATGTATTTTCTTTAATTTATCTATTAATTCAATTGCTTTATCTGTCGCTATTATTCTTGGTATCATTTAATAAATAATTTAAAAAAAATAAAAAAGAGGTGGTATTAGCACCTCTATGTCTGAACAATTTTATTAAAAAAAACCAAGCTTCTTCTTGTCATAACTAATCAGCATATTTTTTGTCTGCCGGTAATGGTTCAACATCATCTTATGGTTTTCTCTGCCAAAGCCAGATTTCTTATAACCACCAAAGGGCGCATGGGCAGGGTAGGCGTGGTAACAATTTACCCAAACCCTACCTGCTTGTATGGCACGTGGTACCTGGTAAATTTCGTGTGCATCACGCGTCCAAACACCTGCACCTAAACCATATAAAGTATCGTTTGCAATGGCTATTGCTTCTTCCGTATTTTTAAAAGTAGTCACTGCCACTACTGGTCCAAAAATTTCTTCCTGAAAAATGCGCATTTTATTATGCCCTTTAAAAATAGTGGGTTTAATATAGTAGCCATGCTCCAAACCACTGTTTTGATGAAAGGCCTCACCGCCGCAAAGCACTTCGGCACCTTCCTGTTTGCCAATATCGAGGTAACTTAATATTTTATTATACTGGTCTTCGGAAGCCTGGGCACCCATCATGGTATCAGCCGCAAGGGGGTTACCCAATTTAATTGCCCGGGTACGTTGCACCACTTTATCCATAAATTTTTCATAGATATTTTCATGTACCAAAATACGACTTGGACTGGTACAGATTTCACCTTGATTAAGCGCAAACATAACCGCACCTTCAACAGCTTTATCAAAAAAATCGTCTTCCTGTTGTCCAACACTTTCTAAAAATATATTTGGACTTTTTCCACCTAATTCCATCGTAACCGGAATAAGATTTTCGGATGCGTATTGCATGATGAGCCGGCCGGTGGTGGTTTCTCCGGTAAAGGCAACTTTATTAATATGGGGCGAAGTAGCCAGCGGTTTGCCTGCTTCAGGCCCAAAACCTGTTACTATATTTAATACGCCGGGCGGTAAAAGATCTCCGATTAATTCCATCAGGCACATGATACTGGTAGGTGTTTGTTCTGCAGGTTTAACTACCACACAACAACCGGCGGCAAGGGCAGGTGCAATTTTCCAGGTGGCCATTAATAAAGGAAAGTTCCAGGGAATAATTTGACCAACAACTCCGATGGGTTCGTGTACATTTAAACAAACGGTGTTTTCGTCGTGCTCGCTCATACTGCCTTCTTCGCTGCGGATAACACCGGCAAAATAGCGAAAATGATCAATCACCAGCGGCAAATCTGCCAGCCTTGTTTCCCTTATTGCTTTTCCATTATCGATGGTTTCAACAATGGCCAGGTACTCCAGATTGTCTTCAATAACCTGCGCAATTTTAATAAGGATATTACTGCGGGTTGTTGCAGCCGATTTACCCCAGGTTAAAAAAGCTTTGTGTGCAGCTTCGATAGCTTTTTCAACATCTTTCGCATTCCCTCTTGCAGCCTTGGTAAAAGGTTTACCATCAATTGGAGAGGAATTATCAAAGTATTCACCACTTTCAGGTGCTACCCATTTTCCACCAATATAGTGGTCGTATTTTTCTTTAAATTGAGGGCGTTTAGCCACATTGCTAACCGGAGCTTCGGCAGTTGCAGTACTCATGATGGAAGTTTTTTTAATCGTTAATTAATAATAGAAATTTCCTATATTTCTACAACAAATCATACAACAATTGTGTTTTTATATAGCATGATCGTACTTATATTTTTAATTAAATTTATAACCTAACTAACTTACAATCAAACGATGTTACCATGTCTGTCAAAAATAATCTTCAATATATAAATCTTACCCGGCCGCAAAATTTGCAGACCCTGGTAGAGAACAGGCGCATCTTCAACCTCAATAATTGCGAATTAAATGTTTTTGAAAGCTATCAGCAAGCCTATGCGATCCCCCTGGTTTTTAGTGATTTTGTCATAACAAGTATGATAAGGGGTAAAAAAATAATGCACCTTTTTGATAAACCCGGTTTTAATTATTTGCCTGGTGAAACCGTAATTGTTCCAGCCAATCAAAAAATGGTTATCGATTTTCCGGAAGCTTCGGTGGTTACCCCAACACAGTGTATTGCTTTGGCAGTTGATGCTGCTTACATTGATGGTACACTAAATTATTTAAATAGTTTTTATAATGAAAAGGAAGAGCAGAGAGATTGGAAATTGCAGTTTAACCAATACCATTTTGATAACGATAATGAAGTAAGCGGATTAATAAATAAATTGATAAGAATATGCAACAGTAAGGATATTACAAAGAATATTTATGCCGATTTAAATTTGAAGGAATTACTAATTCGGTTGGTGCAGAGTCAATATTTACAGCAGGTAAAAACCGGACTGGTGCAAAATGGCAATGAAAATAGATCTCAGTTTGTAATAGGCTTTATTCATGAAAATTTAACGGAAAAAATTTTAATAGATCAATTGTGCAGGAAAGCCTATATGGGCCGGAATAATTTTTTTAAATGGTTCAAAACTCAATTCGGAATTACCCCGCTTGAATATATAAACCTGGAAAGAATCAAACTTGCTAAAAAATTACTGGTCAATCCGCATAAAACGATCACGCATATCAGTACACTCTGCGGTTTTGCTGACGTAAATTATTTTGTACGAATTTTTAAAAAGATCGAAGGGATAACACCGGGTGTTTACCAGGC
Organism: Ferruginibacter sp.; assembly: GCA_043732685.1. Lineage (GTDB taxonomy): Bacteria > Bacteroidota > Bacteroidia > Chitinophagales > Chitinophagaceae > Ferruginibacter. The sequence goes on from JAYTHI010000024.1 coordinate 3,984, forward strand.
CTGTATGAAAATGAATTAGACCTTCCGGTAATTTACAATTCAATACCCTTTTTAATGCAAAGCCCTTATTTGGTTAAAGAAATTTTATGTTTAACGGCTTGATGTTTAACAGTAGTACCTCATTAATACCTAAAATTGTTTACCCATAAAATAAAGTATTGTCTTTTATCAAAAGGACATTTAATGAATATTAAATTTATATAATATATCTTGGCAAAAAAATAATGTTACTGCCTAAAAGTACGTTCAGAGAGAATTTTAGCTTTGTTGCAGCAGCCTTAATTCTTTGAATTCCACACCTATAAACAAAACCTGCAATACAGCGAAAATCAGTTACTTTTGCAGCGCTAAAACGCATATTTAACCGAATGAAGAACATAAGAAATTTTTGCATAATTGCACATATCGATCATGGAAAAAGTACCCTTGCAGATCGATTATTGGAGTTTACCAATACCATCAGCGAGCGCGATATGCAGGCGCAGGTATTGGACGATATGGATCTGGAAAGAGAAAAAGGCATTACTATTAAGAGTCACGCCATACAAATTAATTACAACTGGAAGGGTGTTGAATACGTTTTTAACCTGATTGACACTCCCGGGCATGTGGATTTTAGCTATGAAGTAAGCAGGGCGTTAGCAGCCTGCGAAGGTGCTCTTTTATTGGTAGATGCAAGTCAGGGCATACAAGCACAAACCATCAGCAACTTATATTTAGCCATTGATAATAATTTGGAAATTATTCCGGTTATCAATAAAATTGACATGGATGGCGCCATGATACCTGAAGTAACGGATCAGATTGTTGAATTAATAGGATGCAAGCCTGAAGATATTTTACTGGCGAGTGGCAAAAGTGGTATTGGTATTGAAGCCATTTTAACGGCCATTATTGATCGTATCCCTGCTCCAAAAGGCGATCCGGCAGCACCATTACAGGCCTTGATATTTGATAGTGTTTACAATCCTTTTCGCGGTATTATTGTTTATTACCGGGTATTTAACGGCACTTTAAAAAAGAACGATAAAATTAAATTCAGCAATACCGGTTTGGAATACGGTGCAGATGAAGTGGGTAATTTAAAAATGGGCCTATCGCCATCCGGCGATGTTAAAGCAGGGGATGTAGGCTATATAATTACCGGTATTAAAAATGCAAGAGAAGTTAAAGTTGGCGATACCATCACTACTACTGTTAATGGCGCTACAGAATCTATCAAAGGTTTTCAGGATGTAAAGCCAATGGTTTTTGCAGGTATTTTTCCGGTAGAAACAGATGCTTTTGAGGAATTGCGTGATTGCATGGATAAATTGCAATTAAATGATGCGTCCCTAACTTTTGAGTTGGAAACTTCTCAGGCTTTGGGTTTTGGTTTCCGCTGCGGATTTTTAGGCATGTTGCACATGGAAATTATTCAGGAGCGTTTGGAAAGAGAATTTAACCAGACCGTAATTACCACGGTACCCAATGTAAGTTTTATAGCCACCACAAGTAAGGGCGAAGTGGTAATTGTTAATAATCCTACGCAAATGCCTGACCCCAGCCGTATTGCTAAAATTGAAGAACCTTTTATTAGGGCTACAATGATCAGTAAGCCGGAATATATTGGTAATATAATGACCTTATGCATCAGCAAGCGGGGCATTTTAATAAATCAGGGTTATTTAACACCAACAAGGGTTGAACTTAGTTTTGATATGCCACTTACCGAAATCGTTTTCGATTTCTACGATAGATTAAAAAGCATCACCAGGGGATATGCTTCCTTCGATTATCACCCGATTGAATACCGCGAAAGTGATATTGTAAAAATGGATATTTTATTGAACGGTGAAAAGTTAGATGCCTTAAGTGCCTTGATACATCGTGCCCGTGCCCATGAATTTGGACGTAAACTATGTGAAAAATTAAAGGAATTATTACCACGTCAGCAGTTTCAAATAGCCATTCAGGCAAGCATTGGTGCCAAGGTGGTTGCAAGGGAAAATATTAGCGCCATTCGTAAAGATGTTACTGCCAAATGTTATGGTGGTGATATTAGTCGAAAGCGTAAATTATTGGAAAAGCAGAAAGAAGGTAAAAAAAGAATGAAACAGATCGGGAATGTAGAAGTGCCGCAGGAAGCCTTTTTAGCCGTGCTAAAATTGAACGATTAAAATTGATACCAATACTATTTTTATAAAATTAATCCGTCGAAAGACGGATTTTTTTATGGCGTAGAAAGTCCGGCTTTGTACAATTTATTTAAATGCAGGATGAAATTGATGCAGGGTATCGCGTAAATATTCCCTGTTGAGGTGGGTATATATTTCGGTGGTGGTAATGCTTTCATGCCCCAGCATTTCCTGTACGGCCCTTAAATCGGCACCGCCTTCAACCAAATGGGTGGCAAAGGAATGTCTGAAGGTATGCGGTGAAATAACCTTGTTTATGCCGGCTTCTTTGGCCAGTGCTTTTAGTATCAAAAAAATCATTACCCTGCTTAATTTTGCACCGCGGCGGTTTAAAAATAAAACATCCTCATTACCCTTACTAACGGGCACGTGTACACGTATATGCGCATGGTAGATGGTAATAAACTTAATGGCATCGCTTCCAATAGGTATCAATCGCTCTTTATCTCCCTTTCCAATTACTTTTATAAAACCATCTTCTAAAAACAGACTGCTTATCTGCAGATTTACCAATTCTGTAACCCGAAGTCCGCAACTGTACATGGTTTCTAGCATTGCCTTATTTCTGCCGCCCTCGGGTTTACTAAGGTCGATCTTACCAATTATCTTTTCTATTTCCTCAAAACTAAGTATGTCGGGTAATTTTCTTTGTGTTTTAGGAGATTCCAGTAAGATGGATGGATCAATCCTCAGGATATTCTCTATAAGGCAGTATTTAAAAAAACTTTTTAATCCTGTTATTATCCTGGCTTGGGAACTAGCCGTCATCCCCAATTCATTTATCCATTTAATAAAATTTTCAAGATCGGCTAAAATGAGCTGTTCAGGTGTTTTTAAATCATTTTTTATCAATAGAAAATCAGTCAGTTTTTCAAGATCCTGCAGGTAGGCCATAACGGTATTGTCGCTAAGCGATTTTTCCAGTTGGAGATATGCTTTATAATTTTTTTTATACGATTGCCACATAGATTATCTGCTAAATAATTATTTTGAATAAAGTTTTCGAAAACAGCGTCAGACTTGAGTTGTAGTATTTCCGTACAATAAAAAT
>JAYTHI010000025.1:0-7127 GCA_043732685.1 Ferruginibacter sp.
TATGGAAGACCAACAATGGCAAAAATCTCTTGTCTAAACATGAACCATGGCGAAGCTATAATTGCACTGGCTCCTGCTTTTTAATAAAATCGGCCACAATTTTTATCGCATGCTCCCTGCTGTTTTCAATAAACAAACTATGTGTATTCATACCGCCGCAAATAACACCGGCAAGATAAATTCCTTTTACATTTGTTTCATGGGTGTCTTCATCATATACTGGTTTACGAATGTCATCGTTAGAAAGCTGGATGCCAATTTTTTCTAAAAAACTTAAATTAGGCTGATAGCCTGTCATGGCAATTACCCAATCGTTGGGGATGGTTACCAATCCTTCCGGGGTATTGATATCTACCGATTTTTCTCTGATGGTATTGATGGTGCTGCTATAATATACTTTGATGGAGCCTTCTGCTATACGGTTGATAATATCCGGGCGCACCCAATATTTTACCCGTTCGCCAACCTGGGCCTCCCTGATAACCATGGTTACTTTCGCGCCTTTACGATAGGTTTCCAAAGCTGCGTCCACCGCACTGTTACTTGCGCCTACTACCAATACTTTTTGAAAAGCGTAAAAATGCGGATCCTTATAATAGTGAGTAACCTTGGATAGATTTTCTCCGGGTACATTTAATAAAAAAGGCAGGTCGTAAAAACCTGTGGCTATTACAATTGCTTTTGCAAGATAATTTTCAACCCGGGTTTCGATAGTAAATTGCTCTCCGATTTTATTAATTGAAACTACTTCTTCAAAAAGATGGATATTAAGTTCAGCAGCAATGGCTACGCGGCGGTAATATTCCAGCGACTCGTTGCGGGTGGGTTTATTATTGGTGCTTACAAATGGAACGGCACCAATTTCTAATTTTTCTGAAGTAGAAAAAAAGGTCATGTTTACCGGATAATTATACAAGGAATTTACCAATGCCCCCTTTTCAATTATCGTATAAGTAAGGCCTTTATTTGTCGCTTCCAATGCACAAGCCAATCCAATTGGACCGGCTCCTATAATTATAATGTCGAATATTTTGTTCATATTGATGGAGGTATTACCTTAATTTTATTTGTTTGGCACTACTATATTTATGCCTGTAAATAGTACTGATTTCGGTTGCTGCAGGGCTTTAAAAATAAGCTGCAGCTTACTTACTTAAAATTTTATTCGAATCACTTAAAATGTACAGGGCGGTAAAAATTTTAGATTCGTCCAATTACATTTTACCCTACGGCAATTAATTAAAAATCAGCCTTACTTAAATTTGTTACCCTGAACCGTTAAGGTTTTGCATACAATAAAACTCTTTAAAGTATGCAGTAGGGATTGAAACGGAAATCCTTTTTTTTGTCGGCCTCCGCAAAAAAAGATTGGAGAGAAAAGCCCGGACCCCACTCGCCGCATCGGCGTTGGGGGACTGCACAAAATCTTATTAAAATAGTTGGCTACTAATTTAATTGTGCATCAAAATTGCTGTCCTCAAAATTCACATCGCTATAATCTTTAACGATATTGTAAAGCGTATCGCGTTCTACCGGCTTTCTTTTAACCTGCTTTATTAAAGTAACCAACTGCTGGGTACTCATTTTGGGCGTTTGCTCTTCACTTCCTGCCATGCTATATATTTTGGTGCTGTCATCAATGGTTCCATCAATATCATTAACGCCGAACGATAAACTTAGTTGCGCATTTTCTCTGCCCAACATTGGCCAATAGGCTTTTAAATGCGCAAAATTATCAAGGTAGATACGGGCAATTGCGTACACCCGCATGTCTTCTGCAATGGTAGATTCGTTAACATAACTCATATCGTTATTGGAGTTGCGAAACTTAAGTGGAATAAAGGTATTGAAGCCGCCTGTTTTGTCTTGTAAGTCGCGTAACCTGCGCATATGATCTATACGATGTTCATACTTTTCAATATGGCCGTATAACATAGTGGCATTGGTGTTCATCCCTAAATTATGGGCAGTTTCATGAATGTGCAGCCAGCCATCGCCATCAATTTTATCTGCAGCGATCTGCAATCTTATTTCGGGCGCAAAAATTTCAGCACCGCCACCAGGTAAGGAGTCCAGCCCGGCTTCATGCAATTGTTTCATGCCTTCTTCCACAGATAATTTTGCCTTGCGAAACATGTAATCCAGTTCTACCGCGGTAAAAGCTTTTACATGAAGGTCAGGCCGGTGCGCCTTTATTTTTTGCATCAATTCAATAAAATAAGCCATATTCATTTTAGGATGAACGCCACCAACGATATGGACTTCGGTGATCGGTTTACCATCGTATTTTTTAACGATATCCAGCATTTGATCGATGCTTAATTCCCATCCTTCGTCTTTATTTGCATAGAGTCTGCTGTAGCTGCAAAACTTACAGCTAAATACGCAAACGTTGGTGGGTTCAATATGAAAATTTCGGTTAAAATAAGTGGTGTCGCCATGTTTTCTTTCTCTGATGAAATTTGCTAATGCCCCAACAAAGGACAGGGTGCCTTTTTCAAAAAGTAAGATGCCTTCCGCATCTGTTATGCGTTGATTATCGCTTACTTTTTGCGCAATATTTTTAAGTGATTGATCGCTGGTGTTGTTTATTAAAAAATCTATTGAAAGACTCATAGTAAAAATTTGTGCAAAGTTACCGCAGGTATGGTTTTAAAACAAAAGTGGTTGGTTATTGTTGCGGCGGTTTGTTTTTTGTAAATGGTTTTATAGGTGCTTTGGATGTTTTTAAAGAATAATTAACTTAACTAACTTTTTATTTCTTACATAATTTGAGGTTTAAAACCCCTGTGGATTAATTATGCCGAAATCGATTTCTCGCAATAATCCTGATTCTTTTATCCGGATTAGTTCATATGCATTCTATTAGTGTTATTAGTTTGTGGCTATTGCAGTTAATCAGCTATAGTTACTGCAGGCTGTTAGCCATTTTATGTATATCTTTCAAATCTTAATTAGCAGGTTGTTAATAGATTTACTGAAAGGTTTTTTCTCATTAATACCTACTTCTCCTTTATCTTATTTGATAAAATAAAATCTTTATGAGTATCAAGATCAGGCTGATTATAATGAACTTTTTTCAACTTTTTATCTGGGGATCCTGGTTAATTACTATTGGTGCCTATTGGTTTCAAACCTTACCAAAATTATATCCTGAAATTGATCCGGTAACACATTTAAGTATCTGGACCGGACCAGCCTTTGGCGTACTTTTTTCTACCATGGGCATCGCGGCTTTATTTATGCCTGCTTTGTTGGGTATATTGGCCGATAAATGGATAAATGCAGAGAAATTGTATGGTATTTGTCACCTTTCAGCCGCTATTGTTCTCTTTACCCTACCAATGGTTAAAGACCCTACAACCATGTTCTGGGTATTGCTTTTAAACATGCTATTTTATATGCCCACTTTGGCGCTTGGCATTACAGTTGGTTATACTGCCTTAAAAAATAAAGGTCGGGATGTGGTAACGGATTATCCACCAATAAGGGTATTTGGTACCATTGGTTTTATTGCCGCTTTGTGGACGGTTAGTCTGCTTCATTATGAAACTTCTGCCAAGCAATTTTATGTGGCATCAGCGGCTTCCTTATTTTTAGGGTTATATGCTTTTACTTTGCCTAAATGTCCGCCGCAATTAAAGTTTAAAGAAAACAAATCATTGGTAGATGCATTAGGACTAACTTCCTTTTCGCTGTTTAAGGATAGAAAAATGGCCTTGTTTTTTGTGTTTGCCATGTTGTTAGGAGCGGCGCTGCAATTAACGAATGCTTATGGCGATACGTTTATTCATGATTTTGCCAATATTGATAAGTATAAGGAACTGACTGCAGTAAAATATCCAGCTATTATAATGTCGATATCTCAAATTTCTGAGACCTTATTTATTTTAGCGATCCCGTTTTTTTTAAGAAAATTCGGTATAAAGTATGTCATGTTTTTTAGTATGGTTGCCTGGGTTTTACGTTTTGGATTGTTTGCTTACGGAAACCCCGGTGATGGCCTTTGGATGATCATATTATCTTGTATTGTTTATGGAATGGCCTTCGATTTTTTTAATATTTCGGGATCGTTATTTGTAGAAACGCATAGCGATCCTTCCATTAGAGCGAGTGCGCAAGGGCTTTTTATGATGATGACCAATGGTTTTGGTGCAGTAATTGGCAGTACGGTAAGTGGCTTGGTAATACAGAAATATTTTACCTATGCGGATAATAGTAAAGATTGGTTTGGCATTTGGATATCCTTTGCGGGCTATGCGTTGGTGATAGCCATCAGTTTTTTATTGGTATTTAAACACAAACATGTGGTAGGAGATATTAAAAATATGGAGGGTGATGTTTTGTTGGGAGCAGAGTAGGGTGTTAGACAGTGGTTTTAATCTGTTAATTTGGAATCAATATTTGAGGGGTTTTTTATCTCTGAAACGCTATTTTATTCACTTTTCATTTTAGAGATTTGTTTTAAATGGAACAATCCAATTAATTTTTAAATCTTAAAAATCCTAATGCTAACAAATTATTTACGTTGATACAACCAGGTTTCAATTTATTAAACCCAATAAAAATACAAGATCATTATAATTGATTAAGAATTATTTACCTCGTAGATTAGAAACATTGGGCAACAATGCAGGAGGCCTGCGCTAAATGGATCAGAAAATCCCCGATAAAATAAATTACCGGGGATTTTTAAAATTGTTTCTTTCCGCTTTGGGAAAGAAATATATTAAACCAACTATTTATGCTGCTCAATTTTCTTTAAAAAATTACCTTTTGGTTGTGCACCTACCAATTTATCTACAACCTGACCGCCTTTTACAAATAAAATTGCAGGAATACTAGTGATGCCGTAATTCTGAGATATTTGCGGATTATGATCTACATTAACCTTACCCACATTTACCATTCCTTCATATTCTTTTGCTAATTCTTCAATAACCGGGCCTATTGCGCGGCAAGGACCACACCATTCTGCCCAAAAGTCTATTACTGATAATTTATCTGAATCTAACACTTCTGTCTGGAAGTTTGCGTCAGTGAATTCATGTGCCATAATTATATTTTTTATGATTTATATTGTTGTGAATGGCAAAAATACATCCAAAACTTTAAATGTGTTGTTATGACATATCAACAAATCATTTGTCAGTGTTAATATCCTTTGTTGGCAGTAGGTAAATTCAAATAAAAAATAAAATTATGTAATTGAAATAATATTGATTATATATATAATATATATTAAATTTATTTACATGGTTTTAACCTAAAATCTAAAACAAACCTTCTTTAGCCTGTTATTACACTCACTTCCACATCTTTATTGTTTAATAAAAAGTAAGCCATATCATCATTCATGGTAAAGCCCTTTTCTAAAGTATACATGCCCACTTTACTATTGTTTCTACTGTCTTTAATATTAAATTTTAAGGTTGTTTTACCCGGGTATGTTTTTACATTGGTTTCTATAAAATTTATAAAATCACCATTAATAAACTGCGGTTCAATTTCCAAAATTACCTGCTTGGTTAAAGTTGGTTTAACGGTTTCCAGCAAATGAACTTTGGTTAATTTAAATTCGTATTGTTCTGCATTGTACCTGGTTTTAAAACCACCTTCTATTAATAAAATTAAACCCTTGTCCAAATAAGTAGTGTACTTAACATACTCTTCGCTCCACAACATAAACTCGGTTTTACCACTGTAATCTTCAATGGATAAAATGCCAAAATTTTTACCGGTCTTCGTTATCCGATGCTGCACATCAACTACTAAACCTGCCAGTCTGAATTGCCTGCCCGGGTTTGCATGGGTATTTACTGCCAATTTAAATTCATTAAAATCTGCCAGCGGACTAATATTATAGTGCCGCATTTCAAACTTAAAATTATCCAATGGATGTCCGCTCATGTACATGCCCGTTACTTCTTTTTCAAAATCTAATTGAGTTGCCAGGGGCCAGGGTTCGCAGGTTAATAATTTTGGTGGAACAATATCGGGCATCTGTAAATCTCCAAATAAAGTATTGCTGCTGGTGGCATTCTGAGCCTGGTAAATACTGCCGAATTTTATTATCTTTTCCAAGCCAGGCAAATCGCCCGGCGCCTGGTAAAAATATTGTGCCCTTATTACATCCTTAAAACAATCGAAAGCGCCGGAATGTACCAAACTTTCCAACGATTTTTTGTTGGCTGCACGGGTGTTTACTCTTTTGGCAATATCAAAAACAGAAGTATAAAAACCATGTTTGGTCCGCTCTTCAATAATGGCTTCAATGGCATTTTCGCCCACACCTTTCAAGCCGCTAAAACCAAAACGTATCTCCCCTTTTTTATTTACCGCAAAGCCATTATTCGATTCATTAATATCCGGCCCAAGTACGGTTAAACCCATACGTTTGCACTCCTCCATAAAGAAGGTAATTTTTTCAATACTGCCGGCATGGTTAAGCACGGCAGCCATATATTCGCTGGGGTAATGGGCCTTTAAATAGGCAGTTTGGTAAGCTACAAATGCATAACAGGTGGAGTGAGATTTGTTAAACGCGTACTGCGCAAATGCCTCCCAATCGGTCCAGATTTTTTCAAGCTTATCTTTAGCATGTCCCTTTGTGGTGGCACCTTCAATAAACTGTACTTTCATTTTATTCAGTACACTAATTTGCTTTTTACCCATCGCTTTTCTCAATACATCCGCATCACCTTTACTAAAGCCGGCGAGTTTTTGAGACAGTAACATCACCTGCTCCTGGTATACCGTGATACCATAAGTTTCTTTCAGGTGTTCTTCCATATCAGGTAAATCAAATTCAACCTGTTTCTTTCCATGTTTACGATCGATATAGTCGGGGATATAAGCCATCGGGCCCGGACGATACAAGGCGTTCATCGCAATAAGATCATCAAATTTATCGGGCTTTAATTCGCGTAAATGTTTCTGCATCCCCGGACTCTCAAACTGAAACGTTCCGTTGGTATCGCCCTGCTGGTATAGCTTGTAGGTTAGCTCATCATCCAGCGGCACTTCATCAATTTCAATATGTACCCCATGATTTTCTTTTATTAGTTTAAGCGCTGTCTTTAAAATACTAAGGGTTCTGAGTCCAAGGAAATCCATTTTAATAACGC
>JAYTHI010000026.1:0-2062 GCA_043732685.1 Ferruginibacter sp.
TACCTTGTTATGAGCGATGGTTCGCATATTGATGTGTCAAGAAGCCGGAAAGAATTGTTGCTGAAAAAATTGCACCCTTAGCCCTTTACTCCGATAGCATGCACAAATTTTACCTGTTGAAATTAATTAACCCAGGTTGCTAGTGTTATGTTAAGTAAGAATAGACGGATAAAGTTCTTTCAGTTTTACCCTTGCCTCCTTTTGGTGAACTGCCAGTTTATTTTTCTGTTTTTATTATTTTTGTTGGTTTGCTATGCATCAACTTCCCCTTTTATTTTTTTTACTATCGTGGATAAATGCCTGTTCAGGCATTGACCGTTTAGTACACTAATTCTATTTCAGCCATATTTAACCAGCTGCCATGTTTAGGGGTATATATAAATCCAAATCTATCCCAAAGTCTTTTTGCTTCTGCCGGTTCAAAAGTTTCATAAAACGCTGATGGGTGTGTTTTAGAATTGTCCATAACCAATTTTATTTTTTTTTGTTTTTGGATACCATTCATCGGCTATTTTTTTATAAGCATGGCCCAGTCCCCAATTTTATTCGAATATGCTTCATTATAAATATTCGACCTATATATAGTATTATCAATCAATATTTAACACTACTATTTAAGCTTCATGCTTTTTGAAATAATAGAGTGTTTAAATTTTCAATATAAAAATACGCTCTAAACTAAACTGTGATTAAAGTTTAGTTTACAACCTCCTTTTAAAATTAAATCCTACCCTTCGTCTTCCAACTCCTTCTCAATTTCTTCAATACTCGGCAAACTACTTTTTAAATCCTCAGGTAAAGATTTAATGATATCTTGCTGCCAATTAGCTACGCCAATAGGATTTGTAAAACCCGAAAGTGCATACTCTACTACCAATTTATTTTTTGATTTCACTAGTAATAATCCAATGGATGGGGCATCGTCTTTATGTTTTAAAGTATCATTTACTACATTTAAATACATGTTCAATTTGCTTACATGACCCGGATCAAATTCACCGGATTTTAATTCGACTACCACAAAACAACGGAGTTTTAAATGGTAAAAAAGTAAGTCTATATAAAAATCAGAGCCGCCTAGTTCCAGTAGAACCTGTCGCCCTACAAAAGCAAAGCCCTGACCTAATTCCAATAAAAACTTCTGGATATGATCTATTAGTTTTTGTTCTAATTCAGCTTCAAGTCTGGGTTCAGCTGTACCTAAAAAATTAAAAAGATATGGATCTTTAAATATTTGAGTGGTCATATCAGATTGAATAGGTGGCAAGGAAGCTGTAAAATTATTTATTGAGGCGCCTTGTCTTTTATGCAATTGACTATCTATTTGTATTGCCAGTATATCTTTTCCGAAACCATTTTCTATCGTTTTTTGAGCATACCAAAGCCTGATATCCGGCTCTTTTAATTTATCTAAAAGGGTTATGTTGCTTCTCCATGAAATTAGTGCAACGGTGCGTTGCACAATTGAAAAATCGGTCCATGCTTCAGCAAATTTCCTCATGTACTTTAGATTTCTTGGTGAAAAACCCCCCATCTCCGGAAATGCATTTTTTAAGTCGTACGCCATGTGGTCTATAGCTTTAGTCCCCCACCCTTCATTTTGCTGCCGCTGCAAAATGGCGTTACCAATTTGCCAATATAATATAATCATGGTGGTGTTGGCAGCTATAACCGTTTGCAAACGTGTGTTTATTATTTGCTGCTTAATTTCCTTGATAAATGAACGGTACCCGTCCGGTAAATTTAACTTTGTATCCCCAACCGGAAATACAACTTCCTTCAGTAGTTTTCCTCGCTCATTTCTATCTGAAGAACCAATTTTTTCTTTAGCCATAAAATTGTTTTAACTTATGTTGTTGAAATTATATTAGTCTCGTAAATGATTAAGTATTTTGGATTTTCTAAACCAAGTTAAATAAATTAAATGGCATCTTTCGGACCAAAATCCTTTTTAAAATCATTTAAAACCTGAGCAAATTCTTTTTTCTTTTCATCTTCAAATCCTGCCAAATAATTTTCTGTTGTTTGTAAGCTGGAATGACCTAAAGCCTCCTTGATAAAA
>JAYTHI010000027.1:0-2060 GCA_043732685.1 Ferruginibacter sp.
CACCATGCTATTTTGTTGAGCAACTTTTTTGCGCAAACAGAAGCATTAATGAATGGTAGCGAAAATGAAGATCCTTACAGAACTTTTACCGGCAACCGGCCAACCAATTCCTTTTTAATAAAAGAGATTACCCCCTACTCTTTAGGTGAACTTATTGCACTTTACGAACATAAAATCTTTGTACAGGGTGTAATTTGGAATATTTTTAGTTTCGATCAGTTTGGTGTGGAGCTTGGTAAAGTATTGGCAAAAAAGATTTTACCCGAATTGGAAAATAAGGAGCTGGTCATATCCCACGATACTTCTACCAATGGGCTTATAAATTTATTTAAGCAAATGAGGTAGTTGAATATATTTTTAAAATTTCATGGTGACTTAACAAATCGGTATTAATTTCGATATGTTAAGTCTTTTTTTATTCAATTGGATGTAATCTCTCCATTATAACAAATTATCATTTTTTATGAATAAGACCTTTACCTATATTTTGATTTTTCTTTTGGTCCTGCTAACATCCTTTTATATTGTCAGGAAGTTAAAGAAAACCAATATTCCCCAAATAAATTTGGTAGATATTGTATTGGTACAACTGGATGGAAAAACAATTGACAACAAACAATTTATTGGCAAACCATTAATTATTAATTTTTGGGGAACCTGGTGCGGACCCTGCCGTGAAGAATTGCCCAATTTTGAAAAAGCCCAAAAAACATATGGAAATAAAATTACTATAATCGCAGTTTCCGATGAATCGGCAGATGCGATCGTAAAATTTAAATCCGAAAATGATTATCATTTTATGTATGCTCAATCTCAAAAACATTTTAATGCCCTGGGATTAACATCAGTGCCCTTCACCTATTTTTATGATGCAAAAGGCAAATTAATATCCAAACAAAAGGATGCACTCAGCGAAGTTGAATTGGATAAATTAATAAAAAAACTACTTCCTTAAATGGTATTTTAAATGTTGGGTTTTCCTTTTTTAATTGAATTTTAAAACTGGATTTGAAATCTGGCGTAAGGCCTATATGCCTGTTCGCGAGGGAACTTTATTTGGGAAATACAATTTGCAAAAATTTTTTTCAACTTTAGCACCAAAATTTTAACGCCCGTAAACAATCCGCTCTAAAAATACCTGCCCCTTTTCCCCACTTATTTCAACCGTATAAATACCAGCAATTAAATTACCATCAACTGTTATGGTCTCCATTAAAACCCCATTGGTATGGTTTATTTTTTTTACCAATAAAACCTGACCTAAAGCACTCCTTACTTTAACCTCATAATCACCAGCCTCCATACTATTAAAAGCTAAACCGATATTATTACCCATAACCGGATTTGGGAAGATGGAAATTCCTGACTTTAAGTCTTCCATATTTACCGTAACGGTTTTACTCAAGTCAAAATTTCCTTCTAAATCGTAAGCCTTTATTCGATACGTATTTTCACCTGTTACAGCACTGTCGTCTAAAAAGCTATGGTTGTTATTATTTCCTATTGCTGAAGAAATATTCACCGTATTTATTTGACGATAATTATTGCCGTTCACCTGCTTTTCAACTACATATCTTTTAATGCTTGCTTCATTTAAGACTGTCCAGCTGACAGCAATATTTTTACCTTTTTTATCTGCCTTTACTTCGCTATAATTTACCTTAAATAAAGGTCTTTGTTTATTTTGAAAAACAATTTTAAAGCGATCTTCAGCCGCTGATTTGGCATCATCTGTAACGCTGAAAGCTATACTGTCCATTAGCTGCAGATTGATAGTTGTTTTTAATCCCAAGTAATTGTCTTCCAAAAAAGCCGTCAGGCTGGCATTCATATTGGTAGGTTCAAATTTAAATTGGTAGGGTTGCTGCCTGGTGTTAGCAAGTCTTAAAAACACCGTATCGTTACGTACAATCCCGGGTCTTCTTTCAATAGCTAAATTGATATTATCTCTTTGCAAACCCAAGGTTTCAAAAATATTATTTAATTTGGGTGCATCTTCTACGGTTACACCAGACTTAAAATCAGGTCCAAATTCAACTAAATTACCATCGGCTAAAATG
>JAYTHI010000028.1:0-2056 GCA_043732685.1 Ferruginibacter sp.
ACGATTTTTGAGTGAAGATCCTATTACAAAGAGTTACCCAATGTTATCTCCATATCAGTTTGCAAGTAATAGACCCATTGATGGTATTGATATGGATGGATTAGAATATTTGACTTATACACTTGTCTATCAAAAACACACAAACGGTCCAGCAACACTAACAAATTCATATGTAGTTTGGTATAACGCTAAAGATCATACTGCTCATGGTAGTTTGGGACGAGGTATAAATTATGATATTAAACTTTATGATAGTAAGGCAAACACTTACGAACAGTTTGATAACTTATTTAAACCACGGAATGGTGAGATATTAAGATTCCATAAAGACTATGGCAATTATATGGGACCTACAACTTTGAATAAATATGGTAGCGGTAATTATCTAAATGATGGAAATAGGTTTTCTTCAATCCCTGACTATTCAATACCAGCTGTAGATGCAGTAGATGAATTAGCTAGACATCACGATATGGGATATGATAAATTAGGTGCAGTTGGACAGGGATCATTAATGAATGATTTTGGAACAACACCAGTTGATATTACAGCTCTAAAAGGCTGGGAAGAAATAATTTATAATAAAGGGAATCATCCAGAGGTAAATTCGGAAGGTCGAAAAGCAGCCATTGATGCAGCTATATTATTTAGTGGAGTAGCTTCTTATAAGCAAGGTAAAATTTCTGATTTTATGAAAAAAAATTATGGAAAGGAGACTACAAAAAATATTGAAAATAATTATAATCTTTTTTTGAATAAGTACATGCACAAGGATTCGGATGGAGATTGGAAAAGAAATGATGGAATGTGGAATCAAAAAGTAAATACAGATAATACTAGTATTTATACCCCTATTACACCTACTAAAAGATAATTGTTATGATTAAAACTATTTTTTGTTTTTGTTGCTTGATTTTTATGATTTCATTTTTAAATTCTTGTGATTACGCTGAAATTTATAAAGTTGGTAATAGACGCACTTTAGATTATGTAATTGAAACGAAAATTAATTTTAAAATTTTAAGGATATATCTTAATAAAATAATTCAAATGCAAGAACATCAAGTTCCTGAAAAATGGGTGCATTACGACAAATTAATCGATATTGATTCAATTGATACTAAGCGTATTTATTTTAAGAATAATCCTGAAGAAATGTATTTAATGCAATTTAATGGTGTGTTACTTTTAGCAGACGTTTTTAACGAAAATATTGTCAAGGGCGATTGGGTTTCCAACAGAAAAAATATTACGGTTAATGAAGAAGAAAGAATAAAAAAGCGATTTAAAGTTGAAGTATTAAATAGAATAGAACTTATGGCAAAAAAGGACAATGTACCAGATAGTATTTTATATCTTAGCCCCTTTTCTTCTAGCGTAGGTCAATAGGTTTTGTGAAGCTTCTTTTACTAGGGCGGCTGCAGTGTTTGTCGCCATGGATGGTGTCCAACTGGCGCAGGTCTGCACAAGTAGCCATAGTAATAAGGCGCAGCCTTCAATTGTATTCTGGCACCAGGCTCTGCTTAGTTGCCTGCTGTTACTAAACTACAAAGTAAAAAATGCTTTACAAATAGGCGCGAGTCTGCCCAACTGGCGCAGGTCTGCACTAGTTGCGATAGTAAATCTTCTGGCTTAGAGCTGCTTCAATTGTATTCTGGCGCCAGGCTCTGCCTGGTTGTCTGCTGTTACTAAACCACAAAGCAAAAAATGCTTTACAACTAGGCGCGAGTCTGCTGGGTTTAGGCGAGGGTTTTGTAAGTATAGCTTCCTGAGTCGTTGCTGTTACTAAGCTACAGCGCAAATAAAATAATACAAAAATTGAAGTTGTAAAACCTGTTGTATTTTTATTGTGGTACATAGCCGAGCTGGTCGGCGAGTTTCTTATCGGTTTATTCCTAATACCCTCTTTTGGAAAGTCGCCATCAAAATTTACCACCTTGTCAATGGAGGTATTAAAGAGCGCCGCAATTCTTTCCTTACCCTCAGCGTCTCCCATCAGCATTTACTAACTTCACAAACGTCAACTTTTAATGCGAGTGGCTGCGTGAATTATAGA
>JAYTHI010000029.1:0-19909 GCA_043732685.1 Ferruginibacter sp.
AGCTACCCAAATGCCCTAATAATGTTGCTACGGTCTTATTGTAGTGAAGTACACAAACAATATGAATATTATAAATTTCTGTCCACTTCATTAATTTAGAAACTATCCTTTGTGCCTGGTCTGCTTGCAATATTGGATCAATATCTAAATCTATAATTCCATCTATAGCAACAAACTTAATGTTAGGGGTAGTTGCTAAAACACTTTCAATTAAATCAATCCTTTCGGATGGATCAAGTGTACGCAAAGAGTAAATATGCAAGTTGGCAGGGTTAACCGTTTCAGATAGAATACATATTCTTTTACCTATCTGTTGGGCTTTGTAGCGGCTTTGTTCTGTATCAAATAAAATATTGATCCCTTTACCCTCACAAGTAAACATGTCCTGCAAATCGCCTTTAACGGCTGTTGCAATGAGCATAGATAAAAGAAAGGTTTTCCGACTTTTTGCAGCACCTGTAACAATGGAGAAATTACCTTTTGTAAATAATGTAATCGGGTTGCCTTCACTCATTACTTGCATGGCTACTGGTGCCGGTGTTAATTGTTCGGTTAAATCAATTTTGCAACTATCAATCAAGCTTTGTATTTTATCTATTGCCGGCTTTTCATCTTCATTACTTTGATTGCCTTTAAAATCATGCTCATAAAATATTGGTATTGGGCTTTTACTTTCAGGTTTTTTCACACCATTTACACTATGGTTTAATAATGTCTCCATTTCAAAACAATTTTATTTGTGATGAAATAGGCATTAAAGCCGGATTGGTAGTGTATTTGTTTGCTGCATGCTTCGTGATACTGCAAATAGATTTTTTTACTACTGCTAACTGTTTAGATTTTCGCATGGTTCTGCAATACCAGCAAATATTGGCTCGGTCAATTCCTGTTTGAACAGAAAGTTCTTTCATAGTTAATGGCTGAGTAAAAAAGCCATCATAAATGATGTTAAATTGGTCTTGGAAATGGTTATCTTCGGGCTGAGAAAGTACTTTAATTGCCCTTTGATTATGTGTGTTCATAATTAGAGGGTTTTTAATGTGTACTAATGTAAGTTGCCGCTTGTATTTGCTTTTCTGCTCTGCCGGTATTGGCATTAGATAGCATCCATGCTTCCAATTTTTCACGTTCAAAAAATATAGATTTGCCGTTAGGTTTACTATACGGTAAAATGCCAGCACTTGTAAGTTTATAAACGTAACTTTTAGCGTACCCTAAATACTTGCATCCTTGCTCGAAGGTTAAAACTTTATTGGTGTTTTGAATAAAATCCATTTTTATAAATTGAGAATTTAAAAAATGAATAAGCGCTTATTCGATTGTCAACACAAAGGAACGAAGGGAAAATATAAGAAAAGCTTCACCTTAGGTCAAAGTGAAGGTGAAGGTGAAGTAAGTGAAGTAAGTAAAGTATTAATAATACTGCTTTATCAACTCTGTAATCATTCTATTATTAATTGTTAGTCCTTTTGCTATCAGTTGCTGCTTAATTTCTTTTAAATTATCATTG
This sequence comes from Ferruginibacter sp., assembly GCA_043732685.1. Lineage (GTDB taxonomy): Bacteria > Bacteroidota > Bacteroidia > Chitinophagales > Chitinophagaceae > Ferruginibacter. The sequence continues at coordinate 1,511 of JAYTHI010000029.1, forward strand.
ATTGGACTATTATCTCTTTTTGAAAAACATGAACGCATTCTTTCGAAATTCATTCTGTTTTCTTTTGCAATTAAATCTCCCTCCATCATTTGAAGTATAAAAAATAACAGATTGGTAGTAGTGTCAAGCCAATTTACTTTAATTATATTTTCTAAATTGCCTGCAGAAAATATAGTAAGAAAATCTTGTAGTTGAGTATTATTATCAATAAGTTTTCTGTTTTTCAATTCTTCAAAAAAGCTAACTAAATCAGATTTCTTTCCTTGCCATTTATATCCGATCTTTTTTTCATTATAAATACTACCTTTTATCTTTTCACTACTCTTATTCTCAATAAAAAGCGCTGCGTTATTAGCCTGTAATTTTACATCATTAAATTGAGCAAATAATGGCTCAAATATTTTATGATTCTCAAAAATAAAATACCAAGCACAATAGTGATAACCTTTAATTATTCCATCATCATACCAATTTTTAAAAATATTAGTTTTTTCATAAGATTCAGAAAAACAGCTTTTTAAAAAAGGGTTAGCAAGAAAATCAATTATTTTTTGTGCTTTATATTCTGGACTTAGGGATAAGGAACCCTTATTGATAATTTTGTCCTTAATGAAATTATCAAAGCCATATTGAAAACCTTTAGCATATTCTTTGAGTGCCGTAAATATATTTGTCCAATTATAATCTTTGTGCTCTTTATTTTTACAAGCTGTCTCACTTACTTTAATACACAATTCATCAAAAGCCGTCTTGAAAATATAAGCACCATGCACTGTAGTATCATAAGGGCAATTAAAACGATTAAGCTTACCTTCATAATAAGGTTCATCACTAATATCTTGAAGTGTTTTTGGTTGCCATACAAGGCTGTAATAAGAATCTAAAATATTATCTGAAATATTGGGATTATTATTATAAGAATCTCCTAAAAAGGGTACATTGCAAATATTCTTTTCTGCTTTATTTTTATCAAATATTTTTTCTAAATCTTCCATCCATTAATTTTATAAATCAAAGTTTAATTTATCCGTTCCTTTTTGTTTAAGTTCTTCAGCTGCTTTTACATACCTCATAGTTTGATCTGTACTTGAATGTCCTAATAATTTAGAAGTAGTTAAAATATCAACATCACTAAAAATTAAATTTGTACCGTAGCTATGTCTTAAGTTATGCCAAGTAATTTTTTTATCAATTTTTGCCCTTTTTACCCATGCTTTTAAAGTTTTATTTGCACCATCTGCAGTTGGTAGAACAAATACATTTATGTTGGGTTTGCCGGCTTTATCCAGCAATTTTATAGCAGTATCATTTAAAGGGATTGTAACGGTATTATTTTCATCCTTAAGCTTTGCCCTTACAATTTCCAATTGCCGGCTATCCATCCTTATATTACTCCACGTTAACGGTTTTACGTCTGCCCATGCAAGACCTGTTACACAACAAAATAATGCAGCCCTTTTTACCTCATTACTTTCAGTTGGCGTATTTGCCAAAATCTTAATTTCTTCTAGTGTTAATGTATCTTTCTTTTTTGCTTTCCCTTTTACTTTGCGCTCAACTTCATCAAGTACATTCTCTTTCATAAACTTTTTACGGTATGCTGTTTTAAGCATTTTCTTAAATCGGTTATAATATGATTTAGCACCTTCGCCTGTGCTTTTAGATTGCAAGTAATCAATAAAATCTTCTATTAATAATGGCGTTAAATTACCAAAGGTTAAACCGGTTTTCTTTACTGTTACCAAGAAATCATTAAAACGATTTAAAACACCCTGCATATTCCTTTTATCTTTCTTTGGGTATGCTTTAACGTAGGCTTGCATCCAAATAGCAATAATAGTCTTTTTAGCTGCTTCATTATCCATGCTGTAGTTATTACCTTCCAGTTCTACTGCCCTTGCCAATCGTATAGCCTCCGCTTGTAGCAGTAATTCTTTATTACTTTCCCTGTCTTTTAAGTTTGACGGTTTGGCTAATTGTAGATTAGATAGCCTTTCGTAAATTCTTTTACCATCATTGTAAATATCCAGCATCAGGGTAGTAGTGCCGTTTTCATTTTTGCGTTTTCTTAAAGCTACACTCATTTACTTTTAGTTTTCTTTTGTTTCCTAAAGGTACGATTTTTAATTTAAATTTGTTACACGTGTAACGCCAGCGTAACAAAAATTGAGAAAACAACCAATAATCAAAGGAAACGAAAAGAAGTTTTTTAATGCTTTTAGCTATAAAACAGTGGTTTATGGGCATGAAAAAGCCCCCTAAAATAGGGGGCTAGTGCCCACGAAAGGAATCGAACCTTCACACCCTTGCGAATGGCAGATTTTGAGTCTGCTGCGTCTACCAATTCCGCCACATGGGCATTTGCTTAACGGGATGCAATATTAGGTTAATCATCCAATCTCTCCAAAATACGTTGCAAGTATTTTTTCTTAAAATAATATTCTTTTACTTTTAATAATTCATCCGTACCTGTTTTGCCCTCTTCATAGCCTTCTATAATACCTTTAACCTCACTGTAGATGGTGGTTTCAAAGCTTTCGAGGATACCGGCCGAACCTACCGATAAATTCTCATTCAATTCCATTACCTCCATTAAAAAATCGGGTGGTAACTGGTATTTTTCTTCTTCAACCAATAAACCCTTTAATTGCAACACATATTTAATGGTACTTTGTTGGTGCTGAAATACTTTGAAGGCCTTGTTTATTTGCGATGATTTTTCTAATACTTCCTCCTGCATGGCCACATCTGCCTGCGTATAAAAATCGGGATGATATTTTTTTTGTAACGCAAAATACTTTTTTGGTAAGCTGGCTTTATCTACTGCAAGACTAACAGGAATGTCAAATAATTCAAAATAATTCATAACGCAAATTTCAACTTACAATGGTCAACTTCCAAATTAATAATAACTTGCCTGCATAAATGTTTGCCAAATGCTAAAAATTGGATTAATAAGAGAAGGTAAAATACCTACGGATAACAGGGTGGCACTTACACCAGCACAATGTAAATGGTTGCATAAAAATTTTACCGATATCAATATAACCGTTCAGCAATGCAATAACCGCTGTTACGGTGACAAAGAATACCTTCAGGCCGGCATAAAAGTGCAGGAAGATATTAGCGACTGCGACCTGTTGATGGGTATTAAAGAGGTGCCCCTGCAAATGCTGCTGCAAGGAAAGACCTACTTGTTTTTTTCGCATACCAAAAAACTGCAGCCCTATAACCAATCGCTTATACAAGCCATCGCAGCTAAAAAAATTACGCTTATAGATTATGAATGCCTGGAGCACGAGGATGGTACCCGCATTATTGGCTTTGGCTTTTTTGCAGGTATTGTAGGTGCACACAATGGTATGATGGCTTATGGCAACCGAAGCGGTAAATTCAACCTGCAAAGAGTGGGAACGGTAAATAGCTTTCAAAAATTAATACATACCTACTTTGGCCTAAAAGTTCCGGTTATAAAAGTTGCCGTTACCGGCAGCGGTCGCGTTGCCCATGGAGTTTTAGAAATTATGAACCTTTTAGGAATAAATGAAGTAGAACCGGAAGATTATTTAATTAAGCAATACACCTACCCTGTTTATGTACATTTAAAAGGTGCTGATTTGTATGCCCATAAAGAAACCGGTAGCTACAATCGGGATGATTTTCATGCTAACCCTGACAGGTATACTTGTACATTTATTGACTACGCCAGCGAAACAGATATCTTATTAAACGGTGTTTACTGGACCAAAAATGTACCCCGCTTATTTGAATTGGAAGATATGGCCAAGCCCCATTTTAAAATTAGTACCATTGCGGATATTACTGACGACAGAAATGGATCCGTGCCCTGCAATATTGGTGACTGCACCATTGATGACCCCATTTACGGCATTGATAGAAATACCTTTGAACGCACAAAACCTTATCAAAACAATGCGATCGATATTATGGCAGTAAGCAATTTACCCAACGAATTACCAAGAGATGCCAGTCGGTATTTTGGTGAACAACTGATAAAATTTGTGCTGGATGATATTAGAAAAGGTGGAAGCCCAACGATAGACAAAGCAACGATAACAAAAAATGGCTTACTAAATGAACCCTTCGAATACATGCGGGATTATATTACCGGATAATTAAAATGACAGCAACTTTTGTTCTTAAATGAGTTGTCTTAATAGGGTAACAACTATAATGGCTTAATTAAGAATTTTATTAGCTTTTTAAATTATATCCTGATAAATTGTGAGGGTTAAAAATAAATTTTATAACAGCTATTAACACTATTTTATAAAACGCTTCATTTGCTGATCCCACGAAAAAAACTTTCGTATTCCTTAACCAACAGCCATTGGTTAATACCATTATCTTTTATTGGTTTTGCCAGTATAAAAACTTTAAAAAAACTATACTTATTATAAGTATACAGCTGTTGCCCTTGCGGGAGGGATAGCAATGGAAAGCCCGCATTGAAGCCGCAAAAAGTATACTACTGCCACTGCGGACTTGTAATGAATAGCCCGACCCCAACCGACGCAGCGGAGGATTGGGGACCCGCCCTACCCTTTTTTTTAAGTACTATAAAATATTGTATGTCATTTATTTGGTTTTATTAATGCCCCGCCCTGGTTAGGTTTTAAATAAAACATTGCCGATACACCAAAAAAAGTTGCATTGCTGGCGGATACTTTTCCACTGTAAAAATATTGGCCAAAAAATACGTTGAAATGCGTTTTTGGTGTAAAAGCATATTCAATACCATAAGTTAATTCGGTTAGTAAATTTTCTTTGGCATTAAAAACATACCCTAAACCAATTGTAAGCGTATTGGTAAATTTGCCCTGCTGAAATACATTGAGACTTGGCCGCAGTTCAAAATAATTGGTGGTATCCAAGTTAGTAACCTTACTGAGTGTGGTTTTGCCGATATCAAACCCCATACTAAAAACATCCCACTGCCTGCCAAACTCTATGGCAATATTCGATTTATCGGCAATGGTTCCAGGAGTGTTGGTTAAACTTGGCGCAATAGAAATATAGGTCTGCCCAAAACAAATTAACCCTAAGCCCAGCAAAAAAGAAATCAAAAGCACTTTTATCATAGTCTAAATATTATAAATTCAAGATAAGTAAGAATTTTGATATCCTATATTTGTGTTACTTATGTTGTGCAACTAAATTACAAAAAAGTTTCAGTCAAACCCCTACAGGTTAGTATAGTTCAGACAATTAAACACTCCATTTTATCATAACCTAAAATGCTGCAAAAAATGGTTATAAAAATTTAAAATAACTTACCGGGGGAATTTTAAAACAAAAGGTAAACGCCAACAAACACACTTCATAATCCAATCGATACTAGTTTATCCAACCATCGGATCTTACCGGATACACAATAATATACCAATTGGTATATTATTGGGTGGCTGTCAAAAAATCATCACCTCTTATCGAATAAAAGGAAAATTATAATAATAATTACTGTCTTATTTTTGTAATATAACTATGCCAGCATCTCAGGATTCAGCTTTACCGGTAAGGGAAATTATTTTTACGAATTTTAATTTTTCAGGATTAACACATTCCTTTATTTTAGGCAATAGTGCTTCAATGCCCGACAGTTCTGCCAGCAATTTCTTTATGCTGCAACCTGCCACCATCACTATTAATTTGTGCAGTTTTATCAATCAAAGTAAAGACAAATCCGTACCTGCCGTTATAGTTCAATACCACCAGCAAACCCTTTTACTTTCCTGCAACTGCAGTTATACCGGTAATAAATTATGCCATCATCAAACCCAGGTGCTGTATAATATTATGGAGCGCACAGATCTTCGAATATTTTTTGATGAAGCACTCAGGCATACTAAAATGAGGGAAATTGCTAAAAACTATGGGCTGCAAAATGTGCCAAATCCGGATGTGTATTTTAAGGTAGAGACCATAAATGGTAAGGTAAATATTCAACCAAAAAGCCCTTCCCTTATTGCCCTTAACGAAAACAGTTTACAACAATTAACTGATGACCTTTTGGTGAAAACTGAGCTGCCTTATTTTAACGAAGAAAAAGAGGGATTTCAAAAGATCATCGTTTTTAGTCAGCATAAATACCACCAATACCTGCAAGTAAATTTATACGTAGCAGCGGTTGGATTGGGAGGGAAAATAAAAAATCCGCTCACCCTGATAGATACCACAGATTTAGCCTGGAAAACAAATGAGGCAGCCGAAGTAAAATTTTATACAAGCTTACAATACTTTTTATTTGCCGGCAGCAAGCCTGTTGCAGCAACGGATTTAAAAGCTTTAAAGGCAATTGTACGCAATCCTTTGCAAATTCCTGCCTTCTTTCATGATACCGGATTGTCTGAAAATATTAGTGCCGTTAGCCTGGTGCCTGTAAAATTAGAACAGTTAAAAACCGATCTTAAAATTAGTGTTTATGCCAAAGAATCCTTTTATGAAATAAGTGGTCAAATACAAATTAACGACCTTGTTTACCCATTGGATAAATTACTTTTAAAATTTAGCTATTTTATTTTCTCGCAACACAGCTTATTTTTATTGCCCGATACAGATGTGTTAAGGGTTATAAACTTTTTTAAAAAGCACCACAATACCATTTTAATTCACCAGTCCATTTTTGAAGAATTTAGAAAAACAATATTGGTTCGACTGGAAGATAAAATAACGATCAATTATAGCTGGTTGGCTGCGGCTACAAAAGAACAATTAAAAGACAATGGATTTGCAGCGGATGTTATCCGTTTAATTTATTTATCTGATGCCGGGCAACAGGTAATGATTAACCCTGTAATGCGCTATGGCGAAGTGGAAGTTAGCATAACCAGTAAAAGACAATTGTATGCCAGAGATCAAAAAGGGGTACAATTTATTGTTGAAAGAGATGAGGTGGCAGAGTTGGAATTTACGGCTTTACTATTGCGCCAGCATCCTGATTTCATGGACCAGTTACACCAGGAAGCCTTTTACCTAACCAAAAAACAATTTTTAGAAAACGATTGGTTTTTGCAGGTATTTGAAGAATGGCGCTCCCATAATATAAAAATATTAGGCTTCAACGAAATTAAAAATAATAAATTAAATGCCAATAAGGCAACGGTTACTGTAAAAGTAAATAGCGGGCTCGATTGGTTTGATACCGACCTTGATGTAAGGTTTGGCAAACAAAAAGCATCCCTGAGAGAATTATTAAAATCAATAAAAAATGGCAATAAATATGTTACCCTTGATGATGGCACTTTAGGTATTTTACCGGCAGACTGGATACATAAAATGAGCAGCTATTTCGAAGCTGGCGAGGTAGTGGGCGAAACCATCAGAACGCCGTTTATACAATTTGCAAGTATCAGACAATTATACGAAAAAGAATTGCTTTCAGCAGCGGTGCAAATTAAATTAGAGGACTATCAAAAACGAATAGATAATTTTAGTACCATCAACGAAACAGTTGCCCCAGCTGCACTTAAAACTACCTTAAGGCATTACCAGCAACAAGGACTTAACTGGCTTAATTTTTTAGATGATATGGGTTTCGGAGGTTGTTTGGCAGATGATATGGGTCTTGGAAAAACCATACAGGTTATAGCTTTCATCCTTTTATTACGCAATAAAAGAGGTCCGGCAACACATTTGGTGATAGTGCCTACATCCCTGCTTTTTAATTGGCAAAACGAATTTGAAAAATTTGCCCCTTCGCTATCCGTACTGACTGTACAACCCAATAATAAACTAAAAAATAATAAATTATTCGCAGCACATGATGTAGTGTTAACCAGTTATGGCATGTTACTTTCTGCTAACCATCTATTAAAATCGTTCAGGTTTAATTATATTTTTCTGGATGAATCGCAGGCAATAAAAAATCCTGATTCGCAGCGATATATGGCGGCGTGTTTATTACAATCTTATAATAAAATTGTAATGACCGGCACACCCATTGAAAACAATACCTTTGACCTTTACGGACAATTGTCTTTTGCCTGTCCCGGACTGCTTGGAAACAAACAATATTTTAAAGATATTTACAGCCAGCCAATCGATAAATTTAACAATAGTAAGAGAGCCGAAGAACTGCAACAAAAAGTTGCTCCCTTTATTTTAAGAAGAACAAAAAAACAAGTGGCTACCGAATTACCGGAAAAAACAGAAATGGTTATTTATTGCGAAATGGGTATTGAGCAACGTAAAGTTTACGATGCTTATGAAAAAGAATTTAGAAATTATTTACTACACAAACCGGAAGGTGATTTACCAAGAGAAACAATGCATGTGTTGCAGGGACTTACAAAATTAAGGCAGATATGTAACTCCCCTGCATTGTTAAAAGAAGAACGCTACTATGGAGATGCTGCAGCAAAAATAAATGTATTGATAGAGCAGATCGAAGGTAAAAGCAAGCAACATAAAATTTTAATTTTTTCGCAGTTTGTTTCCATGCTCGATCTTATAGCAGTTGAGTTAAAATCTAAATTTATTGCATTTGAATACCTTACCGGCAAAACTAAAGATAGGGCTTCAGCAGTTGGTTCGTTTCAGCAAAATGAACATATCAGGGTATTTTTAATTAGCCTTAAAGCTGGAGGAACAGGGCTTAATTTAACTGAGGCAGATTATGTTTACCTCGTAGATCCCTGGTGGAACCCGGCGGTTGAAAATCAGGCAATTGACAGGTGCTACAGAATTGGGCAGCAAAAAAAAGTAGTGGCCATACGGTTAATTTGTCCTGGTACTATTGAAGAAAAAATAATGCAATTACAGGCCTCCAAAACTGCCCTGGTCAATGATGTAATTAAAACTGATACATCGGGTATAAAAAACTTTACCAAAAAAGAACTGTTGAATTTATTAAGTGTTAGCATTGACGAAAATATATTTTTTAAAACTTAAAGCTAATTTATACTGCTATTTTTTGTCTACATCCTAAGGGGTTAATATGTTTTTAGATTGGGATTATTTAGTATAATAAATGCCGGTAGAAAAAAGTTAATTGCTATAGGCTGTACCATACCTGTTTGTAGATTGCAAAAATTGCTATTTAAATGAATAGCTGCATAAGTATTAAAAGTGCAGCCTGATTATTTCAAAATTAAAAGTATTAGATTTTGATTCACAAACACTTTCACTTAATTATAAATTATCTTTTTTTACAAATTTTTAAACTATAGCGGTTACCGATATGTCATTATAAATTGATCAGGCTTTACAAATAATTTCATTGGATACTTAGGTTGATAAATTTTATATTATTGTGAAGCATAAATTAAATATTTCAAAATTTATTGATGAAATTTATTAATTTATCTTATCAAACATACTTATGAAAAATTTAATTTTAAATCTGTATAGAAAATGTATATTTCAAATACCTGAATTTTATTTCACCGAAATTTAATTATATGATTGATCCTAATGTTGAGGCAAAAAAGGGAGATATTTTATCCATAGAAAATGAGCTGATCAAAGAAAATAAAAATACACATTATATGGTTTATCTGGAGCCATTTCCAACAAATAAAAATTTATTTATTGGCGCTATGCTTACCCACTCCTCCATTAATGGAAATATTCCGTTACAAGAAGATCATTTTATTTCCAACGATGAAAGGGGAAATAGTTATAAAATTTCATTTGATAAAAGTATGGTCGTCAATCATCCTTTATATAAAAAGGTGGACTGGATGCCCTTTGTTAAAGTAGGTCAGCTTTCGCAAAAAGGTATTGACTTTATTGAAGATAATATAGCGCCTTATGTAAGACAATTTATTCCTCATAATTTAGAGTAACCAGTTTGCGGTATAAAATGTGCGGGTAGTATATAGTAGACACTGCTTAATTTATGCTGGCGCCTGCTGCAATTAAAATATTTTTTATCACTTTTAAATTTAAAACTAAAAGGTATGACTTTTAATGAACTGATAAAAACTGACAAACCGATCTTAGTTGATTTTTTTGCAACCTGGTGCGGTCCATGTAAGGCGATGTCGCCCATATTAGATGCGGTAAAATTACAGGTTGGAGATAGTATTACTGTAGTTAAAGTTGATGTAGATAAAAATCCCGGAGCTGCTGCTGCGTATGAGGTTCAGGGTGTTCCGACTTTAATTTTATTTAAAGAGGGAAAACCGGTGTGGCGTCAAAGTGGAGTGGTACAAAAAGAAAGTTTGGTAGGAATTATTAAACAATTTTCCTAAATCTATTTAGCCAATAAAATTATTGAGAACCGTGTTTTTCTGTATGCAGACAACTAAATTTAAAATAGTTAGCAAGTAGTTTGCTATGCCGGAAAGTTTAAATTTTATATCCAATTCAATTAGTGGTTTAATAATTTAAAAGGTTGAAATATAAATTTACTAAGCCTTATTGCGTTTATTTTAAAGAATTAATCTTATCAATTATACGCCAATATAATTTTATACACGTTAATAATTCGCATTACATCAAGTTGGTATTTCTTTAAGAGGTGGTAATTTTTCAAAATCAATAACAGCCCTGCACAATTTGCTTAGCATTTGAACTTCTATATCCAACAAATCTTTTCTAAATATATCTACGGCCTTATATCGCATAGCTTTATAAACGGTATTTATATTAGGATCACCAATTAATTTAATTCCGGAAAAAGCTTTTTTTCGTCTGGTGGTCCAGATAACAATTCTGTAATAAGGCATATTCAAATATACTAAATAATTTAGTAATCTGCAAGGAAAAATAACCCCTCGATTATTATTTTAAAATCTGTTGTAAATAAAAGAATTTTAAATTATTCGAGAAGGCATTTCAAATAAAAAATTAAATGTAGTAAATTAAACGGGCGTAAAATATTGTTAATACTGCGCATTTAAACAACAATTTATACCCCTTTTAAAAACAACCAGAATAATTAAGCTTTAAATTATTAAAACTCATTTGATAAATAAATACTTCCTTTAATAGGAATTACAATGCCATTAAATTGTTCAATTAATTTATGCAAATTTGCATAAAAACTAATTCGGAACTAATAATTTTTGTGCTATCCTATTAAGCAGATCATTTATATCGAAGGGTTTTGCAATAAAATCTTCTGCACCACAGCTTAAAATATCCTGACGTAATCCGGGTGTGGCCGAAATCATTATAATAGGAATTTGTTTAGTAGTTAAATTGGTTTTCAATTGTCTGCATACCTGACGACCATCCTTTCCGGATAGCATAATATCCATCAAAATCAAATTAGGTTTATACCTTTCAACCTGTTCAAATATATTCTCAGCATTTATAGAGGTCACAACCTCATAGCCTCCGTAATATAATACATGTTTTAAGGCATCAAGTATGTCCCTATCATCATCTACTGCCAGAATTTTTTGACCCATATGCACAATTATTAGTAGTATAAAGAAATAAATATTAACCCACAGATTAAATACCACAAATAGATCACAATAGGTTAATAATTGTAAATCAACAATAAATAAGCCAAGTACACCAATTAATTAATTATCGAATTCAATAAAAACGCCGATATTTTTTATTTTTTTTTGATTATCAAAGTTTAGAGTATTTGAAATTAATTTTAAAAAGCTTAAAATTAAACAGCTCAATTCTATTTAGATAAATATTTTATGTTGTAAAACTTATAAAAATGCCAGATACCAATCAGGCAATTAGTACCAAATAATTAAAAGGCAGCAATTATCTATAGCCTAGTTGCAGTTGAAGAATCATCAATTTTTCCCTACATTTATATAATATTTAAATTATATATTATATAATGGCAATTAGATAAAAAAAATCTAAAAATGATCAAATAAACTGAATAAAACCATCAATACATTTAAATAGCTCAATCTAATAAACAACCTATAAATTTTTAATTAATTATAAAAAAAAGTAAGATAGCATAGTATTGATTTTATTTTTTAAAATTTATAAACACCCTATTTATTTAGTAGAAATGAAAATTCTGAAAAATAATTTTAAATAAAAGGTATAATAATTTTTCACATTTAAATTTATAAAATTAAAAAAAGGAAGGGTTTAAATTAAAAATAGCTTAGATGCATCATATTAAATAAAATCAAATTGGGTAAACATATCATCAAATTAACATAAATGGGGTAGGTTTCTACACATATTGACGTTTTTGATCAACAAAATAATCGCTTTTCAAATTTGAGTACCTATAATTATCTTTTTCTATGCCTTATCAGGAAGCAAATTTAATTCTATAGCTAAGCTTTATATAAGGCTAATTAACTATAAAAAATATTCAAATCAATTATTGCATAACCAAAGTCAAAGTAGTGAGGACCTGATTGAAAATTATCGTTTACTATAAATGTCGCTTCGACTTTAAAATTTAGCAATGGTCCATTTTATTTTGATAACACCTTAAAATGGCCAAAACATTTAACCACTTTGATAAATAAGGCTAAAAATGAAGGCTGATACAAGCCTTTTTTATATGTGAGGCTGCGATTGAAAATTTGATTTATCAGGTCATTTTATATCCTGATCTATTTCAAAACTTGAAGCGCTGCGGTATAATCTTAAAGATCAAAAATGTGCAAATCAAAATTTTACCATTTGTTCGGTACGGCCCATTTTTATAATTAAAACAAAATTGTTAGCTTGTGTTATGCCTGTTATACAAATTGCTACTCCCTTTAATATTGATATAGAATTTGAAATTGCAGAATTCTACAAAAGATTTTTAGCATATTTTATTGATTTAATTGTTTTGATTTTTTATATGTTTAGCATATTATACTTGCTATACGGAGGCTTCCGGGTTGGCGAGGGAAGCACAGGCCTGGTACTAATACTGCTGGTTTTACCCACGCTTTGTTACACTTCTGCAAGTGAGATTTTAATGAACGGTCAAACCGTTGGTAAAAAATTACTACAGATAAAAGTTATTAGTCTTGATGGCGGCGAGCCAACCCTGGGTCAATATCTATTAAGATGGTTTATGCGGTTTTATGAATGGGGTTTCATAATTTTTACCCTTTTTTGGAATAATGGTTACACCGGCTTTATCTGGTTATTTATTGGTGGAATTACCGCTGTAATGATAATAGGCATTTCTGCAAAAAGCCAGCGATTGGGTGATATTGTAGCAGGCACTGTGGTAGTAAATACTAAATCGGCCATTACTGTAAAAGATACCATTTTTATGCAGGTTACCGATAAAAATTACACCGTAAAATTTCCGGAGGTGATGCGATTGAGTGACCGCGATATCAATACCATTAAAAACGTTTTAAACCAAACGGCTAAAACCAATCAATACGATATGTGCAACCGGGTGGCTGCAAAAGTGCAAAATGTACTACAGGTTTCCACCGAAATGTATGCGTTGGATTTTTTGGAAAAAATTATGCAGGATTATAACTATTTGTCAACTAGGGAATAAGGTATTAAAATAATAAAAATATTATAACTTTTATTTATAAGTTTTGTTTTGAATGTGTATAGTAGATTATAACCATCAAAACATATAAATGAATAAACGTTATGCCCTAATCACAATTTTTGCATTACTGCTTTCGCATAAAATTTCTTGTGCCCAAAACATAACAGTAAAAGAGGATAAAACCATCATTAGATGTTATACTGCCGAGCTTTTGACTGCTTTTAAAATTGCCCATCCAAATGCTGAAACAGATGCTCACTTTGAAAACTGGATGCAGCAAAAAATTGCCAAAAAAAAAGCTTTACGGGTAAGCGGAACTTCTACCATCTTTATACCAATCATATTTCATATTATAAGTAAAGGTGAGGCAATAGGCAACGCTGCCAATCCGGCCGCAGCTGCTGTTAACCAGCAATTGTTGCAATTAAATAAGGATTATGCTAATCAAAGCAACTCCATTTATGCTGTTGCCGCAAACACCGGTATTCAATTTGTACTTGCACAAAAAGATAACAGCGGTGCAACACTTACTGAACCGGGCATTGATAGAATTAACAGTACCATAAAAGGTTGGACCGATTACAATATCACCGAATGGACACCCACGTATATTGATACTGCCGTTAAACCTACCAGCATATTCAACCCGGATAATTTTTACAATATATGGGTAATACCCAATATTAGTATTGGCTCAACAACCTCTACCCTTCTTGGTTATGCTACCTTTCCAACGGCTTCCGGTTTATCCGGACTTTCGAGTAACGAGACTTCCTTAACCGCGGGTGTTGTTATAAAAACAGCTACCCTCGGCAGTATATTTACACCTTTTAATTGTGGCGTTGGTTATGGACTTGGTAAAACGCTAACACATGAAACCGGTCATTTTTTGGGGCTTCGTCATATATGGGGTGATGGTACCTGCGCAACGGATTATTGCGATGATACCCCTGTTCACACAACCAGCAATAGCGGTGTGCCCATTCACCCAAAACCTAATTCCTGTGGTACCCCCGATGAAATGTTTGAAAATTATATGGACTACTCCGATGATATTGTGCTGAATACCTTTACAAACAACCAGGTAAGCAGGATGCAGGCGGTTATGACAAATAGTCCAAGGCGCATATCACTTGCTACATCAGCCGTTGGCGCTGTTACCGCAAGCGGAAGTAATAAAATTGCCTTTGAAAATTGCACAGGCGTACTAAGCATTACTGAAGCCGGTGCCAATATTGGCCAATATCCAAGGTTCCGCGATCTTCATTTAACGCTCAATGCAGAAAATATTGCAACAGGCGCCGCCACTGTAACTATTGCGGCAACAGGTTCTTCAATAAATACTATTCAATATCAGCTCCTAACTCCTTCGGTAACATTTGCAACGGGAGATAATTATAAAGATGTAATTGTAAGGCTATTTGACAATGCAGAAGTGGATGGCAACCGTACTATTATTTTAAATTATACCATTGCAGGTACCGGAGTAACCACCGGCACAACAGCGCAGCAACTTACTATAAATGTAATTGATGACGACAATGTAAAAGTAGGCCTGAACAATGCAGCCATTTACAGCGAAAATTTTGGTACCGGTGGTGGCAATTTTCCCGCAGGCTGGTTAGGAGGCTCTTTTATTAGTCCCGCAGGTATTAACACCTTTACCGTTGGGTTAAATGGAGTTGCCGGTATTACAGGGCAATCACTTTATATTACTACCGATAACATTAATAAGCCATTAAATTATGATGTTACTGCAGCTTCCGATGCAGTGGCAATTACCCCAATAATAAGCACTATCGGATATACCAACGCTACCCTTTCCTTTAATTATAAATGCAATGGACAAGCAGGTACTACAGCTACAACACCGGTAGATTATGGAGAATTGATGTATTCATTTGATAACAAAATATTTTATTACTTAGCAGATGGTAATGGTACCAAATACAAATACCAGGGTGTTAATACTGCCACAAACTCGGGTATAATTAACCTGCCTGCCGCCCTCCAAAACACTAATTTTTCTTTGGGTTTCAGATGGATAAATGATGCTGCCGCCGGAAGTAATCCTCCTTTTTTAGTTGATGATATTTTAGTTAGCGGAACACCGCAAGCACCCGATAGCACGCTGGGAACCAGCTATGGTTTTAGCATAAGGGCTAATAAAAACAGTAATATATTTAGAGATACCGCTTCCAATAATATTATTTGTGCCATTGACAGTTCCAGTGAAAATGTTTCCGGCATTGCCGCAAAAATTATACAATCGGGTAAAAATACTGTGGCAGTATCTACATCAGGCGGTGCATTTAACCGAACACAAAAGGTTTACCAGGTTAGTCCTGCAACGGCCAACACCACCAATACCTATCAGGCTACCTTTTATTTTACCGAAACAGAATTAGCGGTATGGGGCAATAATAAATTAAACCTGAAATTCTTAAAGGTTAAAGATGGTGCAGATCTATCCGCTACTTTAAACCAAAGCAATTCGCAGATAGTTACACCGGTTGTTACAGAAAATACTGCCGGAGGCTATATTGCCTATAAAGGAAATTTTACCGGATTTTCTCAATTTATGCTCGTAGAACCTGCAACGGTATTACCGGTAACATTGATAGATTTTACAGTTACTTCCCAACCGGCAGCCCTTGTTTTGTCCTGGTCAACAACAATTGAAATAAATAACAAAGGCTTTATGCTTGAAAAAAGTGTGGAGGGTTTACATTTTAAAGACTTGCAATTTATCGCCGCCAAAGGAAATTATGGCATAGGTGGTGCTTATAGTTTTACAGATAATTTGGTACAACCCGGCAAGGTGTATTATTATCGCCTCCGGCAGATAGACAGTGATGGAAAAACCTTCTATTCATCCATAAAAAAAGGCAGCATAGCCGTTGGAAATGGAATTCAAATAAGCCTGAATCCTAATCCGGGTAGTGACCACATTAATATTTTTATCAGTGGAACCAATAATACAGCAAGTATTATACTAATTAATGCAGGCGGACAAAAAATTAAACAGGTTAGTGGAATAAATGCATTTGATGGTATATATAATTTAACATTACCTACTGTACCAAAGGGCGTATATAATTTGCTGATAATTTTACCGGAAGGAAGTTTTAGTAGAAAAATTATAATAGAATAGCTTGTCAATATGATAGCGCATTAAAATTACTTTACTCGGCAGAAGCGCATCCATTTGTTGTAAAAGAACATTATAATAAATTAAAAAATATACAGGGAAAGCAAATTTGTAATGCGAATACAATACCTATCGCTTTACAGGTAAAGAAGCTGACTTGAATAACAATGATGACAGCTCTTCCGATTAGTTTATCGCAGTATTGGTACATATAAAAAGAGCGTTACCAAATATAGTAACGCTCATTTTTAATAATTTAAGAATCGCTTAAAAAATATACCTGATACCAAACTGCATCTGCCAGCGCGATAATAAATCCGGACTGGAAACAAATGTTTTTGTTTGTGAAGGATCAAATTGATAGATAGGATTGTTGGTAAAATTACCTGCACCATCTGTAGTGCTTACTGCAAGGGGTTGAAAGTATCCTGTGGTAGTGGCATATTTTCTAACACCCCATTTACTGCTAAGCATGTTACCTAAATTTTGCACATCCAAACTCAATTGAATGGTCTTGGTAGTACTACCGGTTTTAATTTTAAAATCCTGTAATATCCTTACATCGATCTGACTAAACCATGGCGATACCGCACCATATTTCTCCGTGTATTTTCCGCGTAATTTATTCAGATAATTATCCTGATTTATAAATTGTTTAAAAGCCGCTTTTTGCGCTGCTGCATTTTGTACCACTCCATTTACATCCGTTAATGTAGCAAAGTTCATTATATCAATTTCAGTATTGGTTGGCACATACATGATATCGTTAATGGACGTACCATCATTATTAATATCGCCACCATAAGTATACCCATAGCGGTTCCCCGAATTTGTACTTGCAAAAACCGAGAAAGTGGTAGCATACATTTTATTAACACCATACTCGTATTTTTTAGAAGCTGCTGCAATAAAGCGATGCGTATTGCCGTATAAAGATGGGGTTAACCTTGCTTCGTTGGCGTTGTTTAAAATAGGATTTCTATCAAATGCATCACTGGAGATTTCTGCACTGATTGAACTGGCATCTTTTGAAATAAGATAATTGTAAGCACCCATTAAATAAATACCATTCTTAAAATTATGCTGCGCCTGCAGACTTGCATTAAATTGATAGCCTTTATTGGTATTGGTAAACACATACGTGTTATTGGTAGAAAAAGCACCGGTTGTGCCTTTATCACCGGTTAAATAAACTTTTCTATTGTCACCCGTGCCAGAATTTAAAGTACCTGTTGGTGTTCCTAAATTATAGTTGCGAACCATTTGCGCGTGCACATCTTTTGAGTAAGCAATATCAATGGTAAAAATTGTTCCTGATGGAATCTTAAAATCTGTACCAATATTTGAACGCCAAATTTGTGGCCACCTGAAATTTTGTGCCGTTACATTATAAAATCCTGTGTAGGGATTTGCCAATTGATTACCCACCCAAACAAACGGAAAACGACCGGTAAATAAACCTGATCCACCTCTTAACTGAAAAGTTTTATCTGTTGTAATATCGTAATGAAACCCAACCCTCGGCGAAAACAATGGTGTGCCTGAAGGAAGCCTGGTATTATCAATTGTTTTACCAACACCATTTGAAACAGGCTTGCCGTTTTCATCAAAAAGTACCTGATTATCGTTATTGGGTAATGTAGGCGAACCCTGACTGTATGATCCCTTAAAAGTTCCGTCACCGTTAAAATTTGGATTTTTAAAACTTGCATTTAAATAAAGTGGTTTGTCAATTCTAACACCATAGGTTAATTTAAATCGATTGTTAACCTGCCATTCATCCTGTAAGTAGGCACTTAGCTGAGCAACGGTTAAATAGTAATAAGTC
>JAYTHI010000030.1:0-7010 GCA_043732685.1 Ferruginibacter sp.
CGGTGTTGTTGGATTGGGATAGAAAAGCACGCGAGCTTTCCGGCCTGGATATTATAGAATATATTGTAGAACCAAAATTTGATGGTGCAAGTATTTCATTGATCTATGATGCAGATAAATTATTTAGGTCTGCCACCCGCGGCGATGGCGTTGCAGGCGATGACATTACCCTAAATACAAGACAAATAAGGAGTGTTCCATTAGTGGCTAAATTTAGTAATTATGGTATTGAACAAATAGAAATTCGTGGCGAAGTTTTAATTAATAAAGCTAATTTTAAAAAGTACAACGACAGGCTTATTGAAGAAGGTTTACCCCCATTTGCAAACCCGCGCAATGCAGCTGCAGGGTCGTTAAGAATGAAAGATACAATAGCGGTTGGCAGAAGAAATTTAGAAGCATTTTTATACCATGTGAGTTATGTTTCCACTATAGATAATCGCCAGCCCACCACCCACTCGGGTATGCTGGAAATGCTTTGGGATCTTGGTTTTAGAAGTCCTAAAAAGGAAATGGTAATTGTAAAAGGTATTGATAAAGTTATTGCCCATATTGAACAATTTGAAAGCCAGCGCGATGGTTTGCCCTACGAAATTGATGGAATGGTGGTTAAAGTTAACGACCTTCATTTACAGGAAAGATTGGGTATGACTTCACATCATCCCCGTTGGGCTATTGCATTTAAATTTAAGGCAAGGCAGGCCACCAGCAAATTACTGGGTATAGATTTTCAGGTAGGCAGAACCGGTGCTGTTACTCCTGTTGCAAAAATAGCAGCAGTGCAGGTAAGCGGCGTTACTGTTACAAGTATTTCGATGCACAACGAAGAATACATCAGGGAAAAAAACCTGATGCTTGGCGATACCATTCTTATTGAAAGAAGCGGTGATGTTATTCCGCAAATTGTAAAATCTTTTGAAGAATTAAGAGATGGTTCAGAAACACCTATAAAATTTCCAACGGCATGCCCTGTATGCAGCGACCTGCTTTTTAAGCCGGAAGGTGAGGCAATATGGCGTTGTGTGAATATCAATTGTGCTGCACAGGTTGTTGAACGCATCATTCATTTTGTAAGTAAAGATGCCATGGATATTAAGAGTTTTGGAGAAGCCAATGTGCGCAAATTTTTTGAGTTGGGATTATTAAAAGATATTCCCGGAATTTATCAATTGGATTATCAAACTATTGGCGGACTTGGCGGCTTTGCAAAAAAATCGCTCCACAATTTACAGGCTGCCATTACAAGCTCTAAATCACAACCGCTGCACCGCTTAATTTTTGGTTTAGGTATTCGCTATGTGGGCGAAACAACCGCCAAAACACTGGCGAATATTGTTGACCACTTAATGGAATTTAAAAATTTTACAGAACAACAATTACAGGAAGCTGAAGATGTTGGCATTAAAGTAGCAGGTAGTATTTATCGTTTTTTTCATGATGAAGAAAACTTAAAGATGTTGCAACAATTAGAAGATCTTGGCATCTCTTTAAAAAATCAAAAGAAAGAAGTAATCATTAACCGTCGCCTGGAAGAGCAGACATTTTTATTTACCGGAACACTAACACAATTAAAGAGAACAGAAGCAGAAGAGAGCGTAGAAAAAAATGGCGGCAAACTGCTTGCAGGGGTAAGCAGTAAATTAAATTATTTGGTTGTTGGTTTAGATGCCGGCAGTAAATTAGAAAAAGCAAAAAAAATACAGACCATTAAAATAATAACGGAGGAGGAATTTATAAAAATGTTGCCATCAGATTAAAAAAGAAGTACTCACTGGTGTAACTTCTTGTACCCGAAAATTAAGTACCAGCCGTATTGCAGGTATATATCAATTTTAAAATCATTTTGATATGATTAAAAAAATATCGGCAGAAAAATGGATTCCATTGCAGTTTAATGGGTATCATAAATTGAAAAAAAAATATGCCTTATCCTCCTTAGGAAGGGCAGCCAGTTTTATTGAAGGTATTAGTGAGGATGGAAAAATATTAAATGGCTCCCTCACATCTGGTTACCGAACATTGAATTTGCATTTAGAAAAAGCTAACGGCACCCTGTATTTACACCGGGAGATTGCAAAAATATTTTGCAAAAAGCCATCGGAAAAACACAAGTTTGTAATACACCTGAACCATAAAAAAGAAGACAATCATATAAAAAATTTAAAATGGGCTACTATGGCTGAAGTAAGTGTTCATCAGCAAAAGAGTCCGCTTAAAATTGCTTATAAAAAATTACAGGCCAATAAGGCTGAGGGGATAAAATTAAATGCGGTAAAAGTAAAGGCCATTAAAGAAACAATGAATAACCCAAAACGTAAATTGACCTACAAATTATTGGCTGCAAAATACGGTGTAAGCGAAATGACCTTGTACCGGATAAAAAGTGGCGAGAACTGGGCAAGTGTAAAATAGTGCAAATTTTTTTATAATATAATAGGAGCCAATTACCGGTTCCTTTTTTTATTGACCTAAATTTGCCTCAATAATATATAAAAATGCTGCAAGCTTCCTCTATAAAATTTTTAAAAGATCTTGAACTTAATAATAATAAGCCCTGGTTTGAAGAAAACAGAAAAAAATACGAAGCCACCAAGGGAGATATGGAAGCCTTAGTAGGCAACCTGATACCAGCCATTGCTGCATTTGATGCTCCAATTGGTGCTTTACAGGTTAAGCAATGTACCTTTAGAATTAATCGGGATGTTAGGTTTAGTAAAAATAAAAGCCCCTATAAAAATAATATGGGTGCCGATTTTAGTGCCGGTGGGAAAAAAGCTGCTGAACCTGGTTATTATTTTCAATTTCAACCGGGTAAAAGCTTTGCAGGGGGTGGTTTTTATATGCCTGCACCGCCTGAATTGGCCAAAGTAAGACAAGAAATTGATTATAATTTTGAGGAATGGAAAGCGATCCTTGAGAATAAAACCTTTAAAAAATATTTCCCCGCCGGACTTGAAGGCATGGATTCCCTGATTAGACCTCCAAAAGGATACGACGAAAGTAATGCAGCAATTACCTACCTTAAAATGAAAGGTTTTTTTGTAGCCAAAACAATTTCAGACGAGGCAATACAAAGCAAGACTTTAGTGAAAGACATTGCGAAAACTTTTGAAACCATGAAGCCCCTAATTGATTTTTTAAACAGAGCCATTCAATAATAGCGCTTAAATCTGGCTGTAAAATAAACATGGGATTAAGTAGGTAGTACCCATACCATCCTACTAATAAAGGTTGTTGAAAACCGTAAGCTCTTTTTAATGCAGCTAATTATACCTTATGGCATTCGCACGCATATTTGTGGTATATGGCTTTCAAAGATTTTGTTTATTATCCGGCAAATAAAACCCTCATTTAGTATTTTAAAACCGGGCAGCCCAACTTATTATCTTTGCCAAATTTAAATACCAACCCAATGGTATGTGACTGGTAATAGTCATGCACCTTGGCAGTGGAGATTCTACTAAAACCATCTAAATAATCTGTTTGGGTATACCTGAAACTGGTTTCAAGCGTAAGAGATACCTTATTGCTTAAAAAATAATCCACCCCAAAACCAACAGGAACAACAACAATAGCCTTGGGTGGTGCTACCTTAAAATCTGCAGCCACATTGGTTATGACCTCCGGTTCATTTACAAAAAAGCTTTTATTTATATTGCTGCTTCGGGTAACATTTATAAAAGTAAGTCCGGCACCACCAAAAACATATGGTGAAAAACGATTACCAATTTCGTTGCCACTATTGCCAAAAATATTCCAAACCAACAATTCAGAAACTTCTGTGATTGGCGTATGAAAAGCCAAATTACGCTGTTTACGGTAGGCAGGTTCACTATATTTAGATTCATCGCCCTTTAAGGCTCCAAATGCCAAATTAGTACGCAAACTAAAAGATGGCGTTAAAATCCTGGCAAAATAAAGACTAATAGTAGGCTTTAGTGTTTTATAAGAACCTAAAACTGATGGAGAAAGTTGGCCCTGGTAAACAAAAACACCTCCATTAAAACCAAATTGCCAATTATTTGATTTTGATTGCGCTGCACAATTATTAATAGTTATCAGAAAAGTAAAAATGCTAATTACAGATGCTGTCAATTTATTAACCATAATATTTTTAATTTATATACGATACTTTTCGGTATTCGAAAGCAAGAAAAGAAAAATAAAAAAGAAGGTAAAAATCAATTCATATATAAAATGAGGCTATAAAAATTCAGGTCGTTTTTAGAACTACAAACGTAAAATTTTATTAAGAACAGGATCAATTTTAAATCATAAAAAATTCATAAATAATTAATTATGAAAGAAAAAAAATTAAAATACTATTTACAGTATTATAAAACATACATCAAATTCAACCACCCGTAATTACACACAACTTTTACTATATAAACAACCTTACAAATTTTTCCGAGGAAGTTTTTTTGTAAAAATTCTCTTTATAATGTTATTAGCGAAAATTATACCTGTTTTAGAATTTCACTGTTATTTTATGGCAAAAGTTCCCTCGTATTGATTATAATAGCATGTATTCACTATAAATAGCAGCATCAATAAAAGATATAATTGAATTTTTTTTTGGAAATTAAGTTTAAACAGCATTTATCTGGGCTGTAGACCAACATTAAAAGGTTGAATATTCTGCAAAAGAAATGGTGTATACCTATAAAAAAATAGTGGCCAGTGATAAAGATCACCGGCCTTGCTTACCTCTGAAACCACAAGAAAAAGATAAAAAAATAACTTTTCTTTACAGAATAATTTTATAAAAAGGAATGTATTATTAAGAATTTTTAAACGTCACACAAAGAAGAGAAGACTTTGAGGAAGGGCATTCATTGAATTGGACGAATTACTTAGAATAAGTATAAAACAAAAATAAAGATTTTTTTGAATATTAGAAAGTTTTTTTATAAAGGTTTTGAAATTTGTCCAATTTCTTTTTGTGCTAAAAAATAAACCTGTCTTTTTTTGTGATTATACCACCATTTAGGAGCAGTTTTTTTCATTAAAGTATCAATGCTTCTCATTCCGAATAATTTCCATGCTCCATCTAATTTACCACCCAAATCGTTTTGCAATGCCCTAAGGCTCATAGCAAATCCACTTTCAATATATTCCATATGATGCCAATAACCGGCAGGCATGTACAGGGTATCTCCATGTTCCAACACAACTTCGTAACCCTTTGCCAGCCTGGTTGCCGGAAAATTTTCATAATCAAAATCTTTATAATAATGCGCATAATTTGCCAGGGTTAAAACCTCCCAGGGTTTACGGTATAACTTAAATTGTTCCTCATGCGGAAAAAGAAGCACTCTTTTTTTACCCATAAACTGTGTGTGTAAAATATGGCTCATGTCTATATCAAAATGCATATGGGTTATGGAGCCTTGCCCGCCTACAAAAAGCATGGGATATTTTTTTATAAAACCAGGCATTAATTCATCGGGCCAAATAAAATCTTTAACCAATTCCGGGGCATGTTGAAAAATATTAAATAGAAAAATACGTAAGGCTAAAGGACCATTTTTTACCTGTTGCAAGTAATCCGCAAATTTCATGTAAGCATCAGCAGTATTAATTGGTGTATATGCATCGCTTTTTACATTATCGTAAACACCTACTTCGGTTTCGCCAACTATATTTATAAAATAATCCCAATTCCATTTTTCATAACCGGGCCATTGTTTTGCTATTCCAGTGATAATTAGAGGTTTTTTTTTATTATAATAATTGGCCTTAAAATTTTCAGGGGTAATTGTATCAACTTTATCAATCGACTTTAATTGCATAATAAATTATTAAAAATTACAATATTACAAATTTTACGGTATAAACTTGAACCATTTACTAATCCAACAAAAGCTTACCAAATATGTTCTAAAACTAATAAGTGTTAGTTTTGTGAAAACTAATTTTTTACATGGCGAAAATTCAGTCGGGTACTAATGCAACAAAAAAAGATGCTATCATTAAAAAGGCAGCCTTTCTTTTTAAATCAAAAGGTTATTCTGCAGCGTCTATGAGAGAATTGGCCGTGTTGTTAGGGGTGGAAGCACCTAGTTTATACAATCATATTGGATCTAAAAGTGAATTACTACAAGATATTTGTTTTAAAATAGCCAATGAATTTACAATCAATCTGGAGCGTATTGAAGAAACACCGCTAAATATAATGGACAGGATAGAAGCCATCATTCGGTTTCACATAAAAATAATGCTCAATAAATTTGACGAAGTATATGTTGCCAACCATGAATGGAAACATTTAAAAGAGCCCTTGCTAAGTAATTTTTTAAACCAGCGGCGCAATTACGAAAAACGATTGATGGGTTTGGTGGAAGCGGGTATTAAGCAGCAAGAGCTTAAAAACCTCAATCCTTATGTAACCGTTTTAACTATTTTATCGGCTGTTCGCGGATTAGAATACTGGCAGGGTCATAAAAAAAATGTACCGCAGCATGTGCTGGAAAACGATATGGTAAATCATTTACTAAATGGACTAATTAAATAAGCTATGGCAGTACATTTTCACCAATTAACAATAAAAGAGATAAGACGGGAGACTTCGGAATGTGTATCGCTTAGTTTTGAAATTCCGGAAAATATAAAAGACAATTTTAATTTTATCCAGGGGCAAAACATCACCCTTAAAACCATGATTGACGGGGAAGATTGCAGGCGGTCTTATTCCATCTGTTCGGCCCCATACGAAAAGGAATTGCGTATTGCGGTTAAACAAGTTATTGGTGGAAAATTTTCTACTTATATCAATCAAGAATTAAAAAAAGGCGACAGCTTACTGGTATTGCCACCCACCGGAAAATTTAATACCAGTCTGAATTTGCAGCATAAAAAAAATTATGTTGCCTTTGCTGCAGGTAGTGGTATTACTGCGATTATCTCTTTAATTAAAACTACGCTCTTTGCAGAACCACAAAGCAATTTCACCTTGGTTTACAGCAATAAAAATAAAAAATCCATTATATTTTTTGAAGAAATTGAAG
>JAYTHI010000031.1:0-2021 GCA_043732685.1 Ferruginibacter sp.
CAGCAGCAAAAAGAAATACCTTAAATAGTCAATTGTATAAAGCAGAGCAAAACCTGCTTTCTAAAAACGGATTGCCACGCCGTGGATGGTACAAGCATACCATTTATGCTCCGGGCTCCTTTACGGGTTATGGTGTTAAAACATTACCGGGCATCAGAGAAGCAATAGAACAACGCAATTGGAAAGAGGCGCAGGAGCAGATAGAAATTACTGCTTCCTCCATCAATAATATGGCTAATTATTTAGCTGCTGCAACCAAGGCGGCGGAGTAAATAATATAATTTATCAGCAAATAAAATCCTGAATAAAATACACTGGTTATTTTATTCAGGATTTTTTATTTTTTAGAAATCGGAGATATGATGCAATGCCTTTTTAATTCCTATTTGCATGGTTTAATACCAAATAAGAAAAAAAAATGAATTTATTTTCTCAATCGTTTATACGGGTGATAAATATCCGGTAGGGATTCCTTTGATTCAACAGCTGATCAGTATAAGCCCTTACCACATAAAAAATTTTAAGTTATAATTTTTGATAACAACTTACCAAAACGTTTACTGGTAAAGCATTCCATCAAATAGTTCTATCCCCAAAAAACACTATAATTTAACCAAGAGTTAGTAATAAAACACTTGCGTGTATTTTATTGGGTTGTTGCCAAACAACGTTTGTATAATTGTACCGCATTTTCGAGTCCTAAATAAAGCGCATCACAAATTAGGGCATGGCCAATGGACACTTCTAAAAGTTGCGGAATATTTTTTGCAAAATAGGCCAGGTTTTGTAAATCAAGGTCATGGCCTGCATTAATACCCAGTCCTAATTCATTGGCTTTTTCTGCAGCTTTTACATACGGTAAAATGGCTTCTTCTTTATTGCCTGCTGCATATTCTTTAGCAAAATTTTCGGTATACAATTCAATCCTGTCGGTGCCGATGGCTGCTGCGCCTTCTACCATTGCTATAACAGGGTCTACAAAAATGGAAGTTTTGATACCTGCTGCTTTAAATTGGCGAACCATACTTGTCAAAAAGTCTTTGTGCTTAAGGGTATCCCAGCCATGGTTGCTCGTAATTTGTCCAAGCTCATCCGGCACCAGGGTAACCTGTGCGGGTTGGTTTGCCAATACCAGGGTTATAAATTTTTCTTCCCGGCAATTGCCCTCAATATTTAATTCGGTTGTAATAACTTTTTTTAAATCAAATACATCGGCATAACGGATATGTCGTTCATCCGGTCGTGGATGAACTGTTATTCCTTGTCCGCCAAAACGCTCAATGTCAAGTGCTGTTTTAATAAGATCAGGGTTATTGCCACCGCGACTATTGCGTAAGGTGGCTATTTTATTGATGTTTACTGATAATGTTGTCATGGTAATTTATGCTGAATGTGTTTGTAAATGATTTTTTATGAAGGTGATAATCGCTGTAATACTAAACAACGAACTTATTAATTGGTTACAAATTTTAAACCTGCAATGGAAATAATGAGGGTACTTATAAAAAGCAGGCGCCAAAAATGAACGGGTTCTTTAAAAAATATTATGCCGATAATTACGGTACCTACAGCGCCTACACCTGTCCATACCGCATATGCAGTGCCCATGGGAAGGGTTTGCGTAGCCTTATATAATAATAACATGCTCAAGGTTAAGCTTACAAAAAATCCAAGTATCCAATAAACAGCGGTAGTGCCGGTTGTTATTTTAGCCTTGCCGAGGCAGGTAGTAAAGGCTACTTCAAATAACCCTGCGATGATTAAGATGATCCAATTCATATTGTTTATTTGAGTTAGTGTACAAAAATACAACATGGATTTACTTTTTGTAAATTTTTACCAAAAGGCTTATTGAGCACAATTTTTCAATAATATTCAAAAACCAATAAATTAGTTATAAATAATTCGGGTGGCCTCAGTACAGATCAGGACTACTCCAAGGTTTACGCCACACCAACCCTCAACTTTAAAGCAGCTGGTAAAATACTTTAAAAGTTTTTTAAACACAATTAATTTACCAG
>JAYTHI010000032.1:0-19712 GCA_043732685.1 Ferruginibacter sp.
GTAGTTGCTACCACTGCAATCAATTTTTTAGCCCCGGTAAAAATTGAAAATAATCTAAAAAGTTTATCCGCATTCAGGCAAAGCGCCTTTATTATCGGCAGCAGCGATGGTGCCCTAGCCAACCTGGGCAGTGGTGCCATTTTTGAAGGCTCAATGGCGATAACAATTGGTACCAGCGGTGCTGTCAGGGTGGTGACCGACCAACCAATAACCGACGCAAATATGCGCAGTTTTTGCTACCATCTTAGCAATGATCAATATATTATTGGTGGGGCCAGTAACAATGGTGCCATTATTATTGAATGGTTAAAAGACAATATTTTAAAGGATAATGGAAGCTATAATGACTTTTTACAGAAAGCGGAAAGGGTTGCTCCGGCATGCAATGGGTTAATATTTCTTCCTTATATTTTAGGCGAACGTGCACCCATCTGGAATGCTGCCGCAAGAGGGGTATTTTTTGGTTTATCCATAGAACACACCAACGCCCATATGATAAGGGCTGCAATGGAAGCGGTTGTTTATAATATGTATGCCATCGGTAAAATTGTTATGGAGAAAAAAAACATCCGGATCATTTATGCAAACGGTGGTTTTACAGATTCCCCTTTTTGGATCCAGTTACTATCCGATATGTTTGCCCTTCCCGTCTTTGTACCACTTATTGAAGAAAGCTCCGCATTAGGTGCCGTATTTATAGGTATTGAAGCACTTCAATTACAGATAAAGTTCCCTCCCTCTTCAGGAAAAAACTATTATCCTTCCATACCAAACCACCTTATTTTGGTACAACAATTTAATAAATGGCAACACCTGTACGGGATACTAAAAGAAGCCTTTTAAACTACTGATTGAACGGGCATAGTACTGACTACTTTTTTATCAGGCCTGATGATCATCCGCATAGACTGGTCTTTTGTAAAATAGGCAATCATCCAATTGTAAAAAGTTTGCAACCTGTTTCTGTAAGTAACAAGTGATAATAAATGAATAAATAACCAGGCCATCCAGGCAATAAAGCCTTTCATATGCAGGTGTAGCAGCGGAATATCTACCACCGCTTTGTTTCTGCCTATTATGGCCATGGAACCTTTATCGTTATAAGTAAAAGGTTTTAAAGGAGTACCTTTTACCATTGCCTTAAAATTTTTTGCAAGGGTAACGCCATGCTGAATAGCTACCTGCGCCACCTGAGGGTGCCCCTTAGCAAAATGTTCATCCGAAGTTTGAAGCGCAGTATCGCCGATGGCATAAATATTTTGCGTTCCTACAACCATATTATATGCATCTACCAACATTCTTTTACTACCGCCAATACTTGCTGAAGGTATACCATCAAATACTTTAGCAGTAACACCCGCAGTCCATATCAAACTTTTTGTGGTAATGTGTTCGCCGTTGGTAAATATAACTTCGTTGTTTACATAGTCTTTAACCTGATAATTAAATTTTATAATAACACCAAGCTTGGTAAGTGCATCATAAGTATCTTGTTGAGATGCTTTACTCATTGGCGCAAGTACAACAGTACCGCCATCTACCAAATAAATTTCACCGCCCTTACCAGCCAGCATGGGGTATTCTTTACGCAATATTCCGTTTTTCATTTCTGCAAACATACCTGCTAATTCAACACCCGTTGGCCCCCCGCCGGCAATTACAATGGTCAATAATTCTTTAGTAAGTACAGGATCTGTGCAAACTGCCGCCTGCTCCATTTGTTCCAGTAAACGGTTGCGCATTTCCAGGGCATCCGTTAATGTTTTCATCGGAATCGCATTTTTCTTCACATTTTCCATCCCAAAATAATTGGTAATTGCGCCTGTTGCAAAAACCAGTTTATCGTACGATACTTCTCCATCCTCTAATACCACCGTATTATTTTCAGGTATAATTTTTACCACATTCCCCAATCTGAATTGTACATTTTTATTACCCGCAAATAATTTACGAAAGGGGTAACTAATACTTGTAGGCTCTAAAAATGCAGTAGCCACCTGGTAAATTAAGGGAGAAAAGAAATTATAATTATTTTTATCTATTAATGTTATATCAAAATCTTTATTGTTTGCCAGTGATTTCACAAGGTTTACGCCTGCAAAACCGCCTCCTATGATTACTATTTTCATCTGAATTATTTTTTATAAATTTCAATTTTCAGCACTGAAGCTGTTTACCTGCTTAAAACAATAACTATGCTTAATTGTTCCACATTTCCTTCCATCAATTTAAATACCGAGTTTTTTCGGGTATATGTTCCTGCATAAAATAAATAGATTTCTTTAAACAAAAAGGAAAATTAATTCTTCACAGTTATCGTTCTTGGCAATTAACGGGGATATCCAATACCTATATATTGTTTCTTCACAAACACTGTTAAGCTTTTCTATTTTAACCGCCATAAAAAATTAATCAAATAATTTTTATTTTTTCATTTTATCTTCATGTTGGCATTTTACATTTGTTTGGTAATCAATTATCAACAAATAAAAAACAACAGTATGAAACCATCAATTTTAGTTATCGCCGCAATCGTATTTTCTGCAACCTCATTTGCACAAACAACTGTAAGTAACCAACAAACTGTAAAAAACACCAGCTCGGTACAAACCGATAAAGGCAGTAATGAAATAAAAAACTCCGGTAGTGCAACTTCTTCCACAAAAGTAAAATCTGGTGAAGCCAATAGTGCATCTAAAGCAACGGCAACAGAAGTATCTCAAGAAAAAGGAGCAGCTACTGCTGAAAAAAACGAACTGGGCACAAAAGCTTCCACTACCGAAAAAAATGATCAGAAATTCATTTCCAATGAACACAATGTTTTTGCCGATGGACAATCCGATACACACGTTCTCGCAAAAGAAAGCAACAATAAAACACAGGTAAATTCGTCTTTAAACGGCAACGCAGCTGTATCAACAACTGGAACAACCGCTGCAAGCAATCAAATTAAAAACGAAACTAAAAGCAATATTGAAGCTTTCACCGAAGTAACCGTAAAAAATGCCAATAAAGTTAAGGCTGCGCTTGGAAAAACTGAAGTTATGGCCAACAATAAGGTAAGTACCAGCGCTGCAACAGGTGTTAAAACAAGTGCCGCTGTTGTACATTCCGTTAAACCGGCTGCCACTATTAAAATGAACAGCCAGATTAAGACTGCTGGCAATATCATAATTAAATAACCTATAACAAGGAGGTTTTGCATCAAAAAAATGTAAAACCTCCTTTTAAAATAACACCTATGAAAAGGTTAAAAATCAATACTTTTTTAGTAGCTATTGTTGCGGCCTTGCTACTGCCCCTGTTTACAAAAGGTAATGATGGGCGGCCAATTAGCAACCTGCATAAAATGTATCCAATATTAATCCGCAATTGTACCGACACTTTGCCAACTACAAAACAAACTGCGGCAGCAAATAATGAAAATCAGGTGGATGAGGTAATTAAAGTTGTACCAAAAGCACGCAGACAAGCAATTCCAATACCGGTTGGCGTGCAGGTAAAACCAATTATCCTTATAAAACCCAGGATCATTAAGCCCATTATTAAAATACTTCACTAAAACCACCAACATGAAATACCTACTTTTTTATATCGCCATTACCCTTTACAGTAATTTTTGTTTTAGTCAAACCGATAGTGTACCATCAAAAGCAAGTTTAACCCTGGGTACGGTTTACGCCAATAACGCCAATTATTACGGACAAAAAGCTGCAGAAAGTACGCCCTACATAGCGCTGGCAGCTAACTACAAATTAAAATGCGGCTTTTATTTTTCTGCGCTTACTTATAAATTATTAAACGATAAAATCAGCGGGGTCTCTGCATCGAGCCTTGGTGCAGGATTTAATTTTAAGCTCGCCCCGCAGGTAACAGCAGATATTAGTTACAGCCATAGCTTTTATTCCAACTACTCGCCCCTGCTGCAAGCATCCAATGCCGATAATGCAAGCATATCATTTACCCGCTCGGGATGGTTAAATATTAGTGTAGCCGGTGATTATGCCTTTGGTACCACTAATGATGGTTTTGTAACCGGCGCCCTATCAAAATCAATCAATCTATTTAGTATCGGCACAAGAGATATTGTTACCCTTACGCCTTCGGCAGATGTAGTGGCCGGTACCCAGCATTTTTATGAAAGCTATGTTAAAGAACAAAAGTTAAGAGACGATGTACTCGGTATTATTTCGAGTCCGTTTACAGGCGGTACACCCCCGAACACTACCACCACAGTTGCAAAAACCTCATTTAATTTATTGTCTTATAATTTAAAATTACCGCTGGCTTATAACAGGGCACATTATGTTATAGAGGCCGCCTATCAATTATCGGTTTTAAGCAGCGAGGCACGCACCGGAGCCGGAAACAAAAATTCATTTGCCACACTAAGTTTTTATTACCAGTTTTAAAAATTATGAAAGTATTAATTGTAGAAGACGAAAAAGCCATGGCTAAAGAGATGTGCGCCTTTTTAGAGAAATCATTTTACTTGTGCGATATTGCTTACTCCGCCAGTCAGGCCAATACCCTGCTGGAAGAAAACGGATACGATTTTATTTTACTCGACCTGGGTTTGCCGGATAAGGATGGTTTAGTGGTACTTAGCGAAACAAAAAAAATTAGTCAGCATGCGTCGTACATTATTTTAACGGCGCGCGGTGATTTGGAAGACCGGATAAAAGGATTGGACCTTGGTGCGGATGATTATCTTGCCAAACCCTTTTCTTTACTGGAATTACAATCCAGAATGCAGGCCATTACCAGAAGAAAATCGGGCAACAATGACCCCGTTATTGAATTGGGAGAATTTAACCTAAACCTCAACAACAGATCCGTTAGTTTCGAAACAAACGCTATCAATTTATCTAAAAAAGAATTTGATCTGTTGAGTTATTTGGTGTTGCATAAAAACAGACCACTTACCCGGTTTCAATTAAGCGAACATATTTGGGGTAATTTTTCGGATGATGACAATGATTCTAATTATATTGATGTCCATATAAAAAATATACGTAAAAAATTAGCGGTACACGCCCCTTCAGAATGGCTGCAAACGCTTAGGGGTATTGGTTATAAAATAAAATTATAAGTCAGGGATGAAGTTGCTCACAAAGCTTACATTATTTATTACTTTATCAAAATTACTCATTGTAGTACTTTTTGTTATACTGCTGCCCTCACTGGTTAAGCGGGTTAGCTTTCAATACACCAACTATTATTTGGGCGAACAAAAGAAAAAAGTGATTGCTACCATTAAAAAAAATGGTGCAGCTTATTATTTACAAGGCGATAGCGCTTACGCCAGCTATACCCTGCTAAAAGAAGAATACATTTCTTTATTTCCGGCAAGCCATAAAATACTTAGGGATACCATCGAAACATCGCAACGCATTGTAGAAAATGACACCCTGAATTACCGGGTATTAACCCATCCCCTCACAGTAGCCAATCGAAATTATCTGTTGGAAATAGGTAAAACAACGGCTACCATCGGGGAGTACAATAACCTGCTGCAGCGTTTTACATTATATGTTCTAATAGGCTTGATCCTACTTAGTATTTTAATAGACCTGGTGTACACCCGCATATTATTAAAACCCCTGTCAAAGATTGTGACCACCAAATTGTTGAACAGAAAATTTCCTTTTAAAGACTCTTTATCACCCGTAAAAACCTCTACATCAGATTTTAAATTTCTTGACCGGTCACTCATCAGCCTGATGGAAAAAATACAGGAGGCCTTTGAAAAAGAAAGAGAATTTACCTCCAATGCATCGCACGAATTAATGACCCCTATCAGCATTTTACAAACCAATATTGAAAATATGCTGGTAGATGAAAACCTGTCAGAATACCAGCAGCAAAAGGTGACCATCTTAATGAAAACCCTTAACAGGCTTAAGAAGATCGTGCACTCCTTATTGTATATATCAAGGATAGAAAACGAGCAGTTTGCAAAGGCTTCTACGGTTAATATTAAGCAACTTGTAGCTACTGTAATTGATGAATTAGCAGACCGCCTTGAAGTGAAATCCATACAGCTTACTTCGGCTGTTTCGCCCCATATCACGATCAAAAATGTAAACTCCGATCTATTTTTTCAACTGCTTTATAACATAATCAATAATGCCATTCGCTACAATCGGGAGGAAGGTTCCATACACATTACCGAGCAAAATTTGGTTGGCGAACCCTATATTTTGCTGATCACCGATACCGGCATCGGTATTAAAAAAGACGATATTGCCACCATTTTTAACCGGTTTAAAAAATCAAGTACCGCTACCTCCGAAGAAGGTTATGGATTGGGATTGTCAATTGTTAAAAGTATTGCTACCTACCATGGGTTTACCATCACCCTGCATTCTACACCTGGAAAAGGCAGTGTTTTTGGTATTGTTGTGCCGGAGGAAATGGTGGTGGTGTAAAAGGTTTTGCAGTTGCTTTTTGTTTAGTTTATATTTTCAATATCCCTTAAAAAAATCTGTTTTGGGTATTTTAACTGCAAGGTGTATGGTTTGGAGTACACCAATTTTATAATAAGGTTGGGGGTGAATTATAGAATTTTTTGGTTGGGGGTGAACCCCGACCCTACGGGTGGAATTTGTCTGCTTGCCATTTTTCGGGATTATTGATGATATAATTGCTGATATTTTGATATGACTTTTCATCACGAATAATGTGCTCATAATAATTGCGCTGCCATAATTTTCCCATCCATTCATTATTACTTTTAAAAATTTCTAAACACTCATTTGATACCAGGGATTTATAAGATCCAATAACCTCACTTAAAGCAGCACTATATAATCCTCCTCCCGTACGGGCCGGGCTTGCCCCGACCCCAACCCCAACCCCAACCCCACCATCAACCCCACCACAAACCCCATTATCTTTCCCCCCATCCTTATCATTTAAAACCAATATCCCATGCATATGATTAGGCATTATTTGAAAAACATCCAATTGAAAATTAGAAAACCTTTCTGCCAAATTTAACCAACCATAATAAGTAATTATACCATACACATTCAAAATCATTTCACCATTTAGGATTTCACCAAATTTACATTCCATATTAAAGCAGCAAATGGTAATAAAATACAAACCGTTTTGTGCATAATCATACCCGCGCAGGCGGATACTTCTTCTGTGGTGAATAGCAGGATCGTAGGGCATGGTATATTATTTAGGGGTAAGGAAATCAGAGACCGATAACCGTATAAATGCAGTACAATTCCCGGTCTTTGCGATAGTAAGGTAAGGATAAAAAGTAAGCAGTAACTACAG
Organism: Ferruginibacter sp.; assembly: GCA_043732685.1. Taxonomy (GTDB): domain Bacteria; phylum Bacteroidota; class Bacteroidia; order Chitinophagales; family Chitinophagaceae; genus Ferruginibacter. The sequence continues at coordinate 7,294 of JAYTHI010000032.1, forward strand.
CGGTAGCAACTGATAAAATAGTACCATACGTGTACCTAACTTAAAGTTATTTTTGAAATATTATTTTAGGCTAAGGTCCGGAAAAATTTATCGTCCAATAAAAAAAAATAAGGACAGCTGTATTCCTAATCGCACAGGTTAATTTAAAATTTAAATTAAGGTTATTATTAAAAATAAACCGGCGGGTCAACAGCAAAGACTATGTTATTACATTCAATTTATTATAAAAGATTTCTTACCATGATTAAAAAAATAAAAATATTTCCAATGCTAAAAATAGTTTGCTGCCTGCTATTTTTAATGACCATTATTATAGCCTCAAATGCACAGCCGGTAAAACAGTACGGGCAATTAAAAGTTAGCGGCACACAGCTTACGGATAAAAACAATAAGCCTGTAGTTTTAAATGGCATGAGTTATGGCTGGAGTTGTTTTCACCCCCGTTTTTATACTGCAGGCGTGGTGCATACATTGGCTAAAGACTGGAACTGTTCGGTAATAAGGGCAGCCATGGGTGTTGAACCAAAGGGTGGTTATGTAGAAGATTCTGTTACCTCTATGAAACTGGTAACAACCGTTGTGGATGCAGCAATAAAGGAAGGTATTTATGTAATAATCGATTGGCATAGTCACAATATAAATTTAAAGGAAGCCCGTGCATTTTTTAAAACAATGGCTACCAAATACCACAACTTCCCAAATGTAATTTACGAATTGTACAATGAGCCCGATTACGAAACATGGCGGCAGGTAAAGGAATATTCCATCGACCTTATCAGCACCATCAGGGCCATTGATGCCAATAATATTATTTTAGTTGGCTGCCCCCATTGGGACCAGGATATAAATTTACCTGCGGCAGATCCCATCAAAGGATTTAATAATTTGATGTACACCATGCACTTTTATGCGGGTACGCACAAACAATGGTTGAGCGACAGAACGGATGCTGCGATTGAAAAAGGACTACCTGTTTTTATTTCAGAATCTGCCGGAATGGATGCCAGTGGCGATGGTAAAATTGACTATGAGGAATGGGACAAATACATTCAGTGGATGGCAGCAAAAAAACTGAGTTGGATTACCTGGTCGGTTTCGGATAAAGAGGAAAGTTGCTCGGTACTAAATAAAACTGCTGATAGTAATGGCCATTGGAAAGCGGAAGACTTAAAAGAATCCGGCAAAAAAGTCAGGGAATATTTAAAGGCAAAAAAATTATAAAAATATACACCGTTTAATTGCAGACTTTTATTTTTATGCACCCATTTCAAGCCCTGCCCAATCCCAGCCTTGGCTTGCCCTCCTAAGCGCCATAGGTAAATTTGTTTCGGCCAGCCCGAATTCAATATCAACCGGTTTACCTTCAAAATTTAGAGGCTCAAATTGTTGCGTATCCATTATAAAAATTAATTTATATTATTTCGAAAATGCTGGTTTAGCATAAACAAAATAATTACTTTATTATAATGGAGTTTCCATGAATTACTTGAAATCACCCAATTAAATCAGGCAAATTTTCCCATTTATAAAAACTATTTTTTTCTTTATCATCGGGTCTTAATTTATTTGACCGGATGGTAAAAACAGTATGATAATTCAAGGCAGAAGAAGGCATTTCGTAATTTAGTATAGCCCTCATATCAACTTCAGGTAAATCTTTTTGCAGCCATTGTTTTGACAACTCCAAAGGCAGGAGCAATGGCATTCTCCATTTATTTTCTCCGCTATTGTGCACTTGTTTCATAAGGTCGTTTGCCGCCCTGGTTATTATGCCGTAGGTAAATCTTTTTATCATTTCGCCTGTGGTTTTATCAGGCAGTTCGGTTACGGAATACAAGCCGGGTACAAAAAATAAGGACTGTTCTTTTAAGCCCAGGTAGTAAGGGATTTTTTTTGTAAAATGTGGTACATCCCGATGTTCATAAAAACCGGTGATGGGTATCAAACAGCGCCTGTTTTTTATTTTGTACCAATAGCTTTTGGTGTCGTCCAGTATACGTTCGCTTCTAATATTCAGCATGCTGGTACGCTGCTTTTTATAAGCATCTTCATCTTTAATATAGTAGGGAATAATACCCCATTCCATTAATTTACAATGCGGCAAGTTTTCTGTAGTAGGTATATAAAAAACAGGATGTTCGCCATGGGCATGCCCTATTATATGCGTCATATTGTGAAGCAATTCAAAATCAATTTGTAGTTGATCCTGCATTATAGCATCCGGAAAATATTTATTAAGCTGTTTAATGGTACTTTTAAAACTTACATCGTAACACATAAATAACGTGATTAAAGCTTAACCCAAAGCTAAGCGTTACAGTCTTAGTTTTATAAAAACCATCAACAAAAACTTCGCCGAATATTTATAGGTGATTTCTTAAGGGATAACCCCTTAAATCTTGGTATGTTTTGGCAATACATTTTTTTACCACTTGCTGTAACACTGCGTAGACAACGATTTGCCATGAAAACTAAAAACCTATCTTTTAGTTTTATATATTTGAGGGTTTGAGCTGGTTAAGGAAAATGCAATTATTTATGCCATTAATTCAGGTATTTAAAACATTTGACTTCATATTTATACTCCAATAAAGACCTCAATATTTTTATAGCAAGTTTTTTAAAGCCATACAATTAGAATTTGTAAAAAACACTTCCTAAGAAAATAAAATATTGATTATTAATAATTTATGTATAATATTGTTTTATATTCTATTCCTGTAGTAAACTTTTTGTTCTCCATTGTCTTACCAATTCATTATTTTTATTAAAATCATTATTATCAAACGGTAATTTTTCAATTAGGAAAAGCAATGTATTGTTATGCTGATTGATTTTGGGAGGAATGGCAACCGGGAAGCGGGATGATCTAATGCGCTTATTCTTCAACATTGGTGATTATAACCAAAGATTTAAAATTTAAATTTCTACAATTGAAAAACCACAAATGATACATCCGAATTTATTGGACGCTAAATTAAAAAAAAAGGAAATAATTCATTAACTACCTTTCATTTTAATGGCCGATAAAAATTAGTTATTACAAAAAAATAATTGTAGCGGCCTTAATTTTATTTACTGCGTGTTGAATGGATTTAACACGCAGCCTTTTTAAAAGTCCTTTTCAGAAATTACCAAATAAAAAGCCTCCGATTGGAGACTTTTTTTTGGAAATATTATTATACTAATTAATAAATTGAAACAAATTTTCTTTTGATTTTCTAACCTTTGCAGCTTTGGCTGTTCCATCTTCGGTTGAACGATAGCCTATGGGCAATATTACCATGGCGTGCAAACCTTTTTCTTCCAAGCCAAGTATGGTATCAAAGTCAGCATGGCTGAATCCTTCCATAGGACAGCTATCTACTTTTAATTCTGCTGCTGCAACAAGCGCAGTACCTAAGGCCAGGTATAGTTGTTTTGAACTCCAGATTTGTTTTTCAACATCACTTAAGCTATCAACTGTACCCTGTATCATATCCTGGTATCCTTTTAATGCATCAACAGGCAAGCCACGTTCCGTTGCCGTTAAATCAATAAAAGTGCTGACGTCTTTTGAAGTAATGGTTTTTGGTACACAAAAAACAAGCACATGAGAGCTTTCTGCCAACTGTGGTTGGCCGTAAGCTGCAGCTTGTAATTTTAATTTCACTTCCTGGTTGCTGACAACCAAAACTGTGTAGGGCTGTAGTCCGTAAGACGAAGCAGACAATTCTGTTGCTTCCAATATGGCGTTCAATTTTTCTTCGGATACCTTTTCGCCGGTCATCCTTTTAGTGGCATAACGCCAGTTCAAATTATCAATTAAGCTCATCAAATTATTTTTTAAATTTTGAATTGTAAAATTACGATAACAAATTTTATTAATGTTACAACATTGATTATTTTTCCTTAATAGGTGAAATTATTTAAACAATTTATTTTGTAAAAATTAAATTATGTTTCATCATTTCTTTTAAATCAGCGACTTTCCATTTACACATAATACCTGATTTATTATTTATACTTTATAATATTTTATAATATGTACTGATATTAAAAATTTGTCCGGGACTGCTATTTTAACATACATCGCTTATTTCCCAAATCGTCACTTAAATTTTCAATTACCAATACTTGTTTATACGTAACTGAATAATTTTTAATAATTTATAAACAGAAAATTTACTGTTTAATAATATTATCTATTTTATGTATATAATATTAAATATAATTGATATTATTTTTCTTCGAAATTTATATTATGCTCCTTTTTTTAAATTATACCTGCTTTAATGTATTTAGGCTAATCCAAAAAAACTGGTGTATTAAATGTAACATTTTGTTCTATTATTTAGATGTAACATTTATTAAGCAACATTGATATTTAAGTCTGATGCTGCATTTAAAACTACAGCTTTGAAATAGTTGGTAATTATTAATTATTCAGGATTTGCAAAATTGAAAAATACGCATCTCCGCTGCTAAATTAACCCCTTAAAATTTACTACAGTTCTTATACATTTTTGTCTTTTCATCTGAAAAATCTTAACAAATTTTCAACATTTTGTAAGTTTTTTTATGAATAAATTAAAATTATCCTGCCTAATTTTCTTGGAAGTCTTGATATTAATATTTAATGGAAAAAGTCTGGCCCAAACACCAAATTTTGGATCTGCTGCTAATTTTGCTTTATTTAGCAGTAATGGTGCTATCAGCAATACAGGTGTATCAAAAGCTACAGGCGATATTGGCACAAATGCAGGTGCCATTAGTGGTTTTGACAATAGTACCATAAAAGGAAATATTTATAACGCTGATATTGTAAGTATCCAGGCGCAGCAGGATTTAATGTTAGCCTACAGCCAATTATTTAATACCACTTCTACAAATACAACACATGCACCGGTTTTTGGCAATGGCGAAATTTTAACTGGTGGCGTGTATGCATTGCCTGCCGCCGGTTCCATTACAGGTACGCTTTATCTTGATGCCGGAGGAGACAGCTCAAAAATATTTATTTTTAAAATTGGAGGTGCATTTAATACCGCCGCTTCATCAACGGTGCAATTAATTAATGGCGCCTCAGCCTGCAATGTTTTTTGGGTGGCGGAAGGTGCCATTGGTCTGGCTGCAAATACTATAATGGTTGGAACTTTACTAGCACACAACGCAGCCAATGCTATGGGGGCAGGCTGCTCACTTCAGGGCAGGGCATATTCAACAACAGGTGCTGTTTCTACAAACACGGTAACCGTATCAATACCTTTAGGGTGTAAAATAACTGCACAATCCTGTACCAATAATCCGGTAATAACCGCAGAGCCGCAATCAGCTAAAATTTGCAACGGACAATCATATACCTTCAACGTTGGCGCTGCAGGGGCCAACTTAACCTATCAATGGAGAAAAGATGGTGCGGATATTTTCGGTGCCATTTTTTCCAGTTATACCATTACAACCACTACTCCTGCAGCAGCAGGTAAATATTATGTTGTAATTGTAGGCTCCTGTTCGCCATTTATCAGCTCGGCTGTTGATACCTTACAAATTTTAACACCCGGATTTAACCTTGGAAGCACCGCAAATTTTGTGGTATTTACTAGTAGCGGTGCTGTTAGTAATACAGGCGTGTCAAACCTTACAGGAGATATTGGTACCAACGCCGGCGCCATTACCGGCTTTGAAGTTTCTACCGTCAACGGTAGTTATCATAATGCAGACTCTGTTGCGGTGCGCTGTGCAAGGGACTTGCAAGACCTATACAATCAACTAAACATTATAGCGCCAACCAACTCAACACATGTTCCGGTTTTTGGTAATGGAGAAACGCTTTTACCCGGTGTATATTCCATTGCAGCAGCAGCCTCAGTTAATGGTATGCTTACCCTTGATGGAGCTGGGGACTCGTCGAAAATATTTATTTTTAAAATTGGGGGGGCCTTTACTACAAGTGCCGGCACCGTAATTAATTTAACAAATGGTGCAAGCTCCTGTAATATATTTTGGGTGGCCGAAGGAGCAATAAGTATGGGTGCATCAACTACGATGAAGGGTACGCTAATTGCAAACAATGCCGCCATTTCGATGGCCGCAGGTGGTATGCTGGATGGCAGATTATTCTCAACTTTCGGTGCAGCTTCATTTGATCATAATATCGCATCAAAACCTATTGGCTGTAACACAGGTACCAGGTGGACCGGTGCGGTTAGTACTGATTGGTTTTCTGCCTGCAATTGGAATTTTGGCTTAATCCCAACTGATACAACCAAAATTACCATCCCTGCCGGTCTTACAAACTACCCGGTGGTAAGTGCGGGTAATGCCTATGCGGCAGATATCGTGATACAAAAAAATGCCTTATTAACTGTGTCCGGGGGCATCTTTACTATTACAGGCATGATAACAGATAGCGCAAACTTTGATGCCACAGCAGGGACAATCATTTTAAACAACGCAAACGCACAAACTCTTGGGGCCAATATCTTTGTAAATAATACCATCCAAAAGCTAGTTACAGGTAATGATCTTACCTTGGGTGGATTTCTTAACTTGACCGGATCCTTTAACTTTATAAGCTCCAATACAAAATTTAATACCGGAGATTTCTTAACACTAAAATCAACAGCTACAGCAACCGCCGGCATATTGGATCTAACCAATGGAGGTACGCTTTCGGGCAATACAATTACCGGCAATGTAGTATCTGAATTATATATTGTTCCTAAAAGAGCCTGGCGCTTATTATCGGGGCAAGCATGCGTTTCAGGCCCCTTAACCATTAATGGTTCATGGCAGGAAGGATCTACCGGAAACGATCCGGCGCCGGGTTATGGTACCCAAATTACCGGAGGTTTACCAGAAAATGGCTTCGACCAGGGAATAAATCAAAATAACTCCATAAAAATTTATAATAATATTGAAAACAATTTGGCAAATTTGCCCTCAAGCCCCGGCACTAACAACCCTTTAACGAATTATCCGGGATATCTTATTTTTATACGCGGCAATAGAAGCACCGATTTAAAATTGGGAACCAGTGCACCTGTTACCCCTACCATACTTAGAGTTAAAGGAGCTGTTAATATCGGCAATATCAGCCAAAATATTAAGGCAAGCAATTTTACACTTGTTGGTAATCCCTATCTGGCGTCTATAAATTTTCACACGCTCACCAAAAAAAATGTAACTGATAAAATGTACAGATGGGATCCTAAACTAAACGGAAATTATGGCGTGGGAGGGTATGTAACTTTTATTTATGACACCAAAACTCAAACTTATGACATTACTTCATCAGTTAGTCAGGAAAGCCAATTTGTGCCTAGAGGAGAAGCTTTTTTTGTAGAATCAGAAGATGGAATTAATACAGGCAATATAACATTTAAGGAAACAGACAAAACCTCCGGAGGTAACAGTACTTTATTTCGACCTATGAATCCTGCTTCCAAAATGAGAGTGGATCTATTTGGTGTTAATGCTGATAGTTCTACTACTTTAATGGATGGAGTTTTAACAAGTTTTGATAATAATAATAATAATGGAATTGATAATAATGATGCAAAAAAAATTTACAACTTGTCAGAAAATATTTGTCTTTTAAGAGACAGCATTCACCTTGCAATTGAAAGACGAATGACAACAAGTACAGCCGATACCAGTTTTTTACAAGTGTATTTATTAAAAAAGAGGACTTATAAATTACTGATAAATACAAATTTTGAAGATATTATTGGACTTACTGCCATAGTATATGATCGCTTTCTAAATAGTAATATTCCTATAAACTTACGCGGTATAACGGAGGTATATTTTACAGTAACTTCAGATTCGGCATCATTTGGTGTAGATCGGTTTGGCATCATTTTTAAAAAACAAGCATTATTGCCTGTACATTTTATTACGGTAAAGGCTACGCTTCAACAAAAAAAAATATTAATAGAATTTACAACTGCTAACGAATTAAACATTGCTTCATATGAGGTACAACATTCAAACAGCGACACAAACTTTAGCCCATTAGCAACTATCAAAATGCTCATATCGGTTGATGGTAAGGGAAGCTACGCATACCTTGATGCCGGCTTAAGGAATGGTATAAATTATTACCGGATAAAAGCAACAAATTTTCAAAATGAAAATACGTATAGTAAAATTGTAATGGTACCTGTATCAATTTCAACGACTAAAAATATGTTTGTAATTGGTAATCCGGTAAAATACAATAAATTAAAATTACGATTTAATAATATAGATAAAGGTCTTTACAATCTGGAAGTATATTCCAGCGAAGGGCGCCTAATAAAGAAAGCTTTAATAAATTATACAGGGTTAAGCGCTGTTCAGGATGTCGACTTAGGCAATAATATCGCTGCCGGTAAGTATAAATTAGTATTGCGTAATAAAGAACTAACTATTTATACCTCCATGGTTAAGGAGTAGCTGGAACAGCATCAACTGAAAATATTTAAAATTAACTCAGTTAGTAAAATTTAAAACCCAACCAACTTCAGGTTAGAAGGAAGATTTATAAATTATATAAGGACGTTAAACTTCTATAATTTCCAACCATGAGAGTTTTATTTTATACCTGCAATAAATAAAAAATTAAAGTTATGCAGCAGTATTAATTTTTTATTAATTAATTTGTCTAATAAATTAATAAAAGCTGTATATTTGCTTGTCAATCAATATATAAGGGAAGTATATTCTTCTATACATAAATAAAATCTTAGTAAGTGATTTTAATTATTAAAGAGGTTTTTTAAAACCATACTTTATTTTTATAGATATAAATAATTTTTTAGTAACAATTTTCTTCTTCCTGCAAATTCCATTATCTCCAGTGTAAACATTAATAGTATTTATTAGTAAACTTAAAAAATTATTAATATGAATTATTATAATTTAAACTTTTAGAGTTGCTGAATAATTTACATAAAATATATGTAAGGCTTATTTTATTATAAAAAATAATCTAAAATCTTAAAATAAAAATAAGAGGCCCAAAGCCGCCCTTATTCTATTTGAATTAGCATTAAATATTATATCTCTAAACCGGGTAAAACCAGGGTAAAAAACAATTTATTGAACTCGTTTAACTTCAAAGTAGGTGGTAATATTCCCCTATTTACAAGAATAATCATTGTATGTATTTTATTAGTAAATATATCATACGCCATAGATCAAAATGCTAATTAATTATTATGTTTAAGTCTGTTTTTTGTGTAGTCTTACTACTTTTATATTTTTTTAGCAGCAACAGTTTTGCACAAGTACCCAATTTTGGCAGTGCGTCCAATTTTGCACTTTTTACAGGTAGTGGCAGCGTGGGCAATTCGGGTGCATCACAAATTAATGGTGATATTGGTACAAATAGCGGAACCATTGATAATTTTAGTTCGGGTACTTTTAATGGCAGTACTTACAATGCCAACAATGTAACAGTCCAGGCAACTGCAGACTTACTAATTGCTTATAATAATTTATATAGTACGCCTACTACTGATAGCAGCCATGGGCAAAATTTTGGTGGCGAAACACTTTATGCTGGTGTATATTCGGTTACTGGTGCCGCATCAATTAACGGCATTCTTACCTTAGATGCTAATAATGATAAATCCAAAATTTTTATTTTTAAATTAGGCGGTGCATTTACTACCGGCGCTTCCTCAACAATAGTTTTAGCCAATGGTGCATTGGCCTGCAATGTATTTTGGGTGGTGGAAGGTGCCATTGCCCTTGCAGCAAATACTGGTATGATGGGTACACTTATTGCGCATGGTGCAGCAGGTGCAATGGGTGCCGGTGCTACTCTTCAGGGAAGATTATATTCAACCTCAGGAGCGTTAACAGTAGATGGTTCAACAATAATTGTACCCACCGGTTGTTCAGTAGCAGCTTCAACTTGCAATACTAATCCTGCAATAACGGCACAGCCAATTTCAGGTAAAATTTGTAACGGTCAATCTTATACCTTCAACGTTACCGCTACTGGTGATAACTTAACCTATCAGTGGCGGAAAAATAGTGTTAACATATTAGGAGCTACTACCTCAAGTTATACCATATCTTCCTCATCTACCGCATCAGCGGGTTTTTATGATGTAGTTATAGTAGGCAGTTGTTCTCCTTTTATTCCATCTTCAAAAGCTATTCTAGCCGTTGCAACTCCTGGTATCAGTATGGCAAGTACGGTAAACTTCGTTTTATTTTCCTGTACCGGCGCCTTAAGTAATGCAGGAGCGTCGCAGTTTACCGGAGATGTGGGAACCAATGGCGGAAGTGTTACGGGATTTTCATCAGCCACTATTAATGGCAACTTTCACAATAGTGATTCTATAGCTATTAAATGTAGTACCGACCTCCAAAATTTGTACAATCAAATAAGTACCACCAGCGCAACCAACACCACACATGCAACTGCTTTTGGATATGGAGAAACGCTTAGTGCCGGCGTATACACCACTGCTGCTGCAACTTCTGTAAATGGCAATCTTATTTTAGATGGTATGGGAGATTCATCAGCCATCTTTATTTTTAAGTTTGGCGGCGCTTTTACTACAGCAGTCAATACAATAATTACTTTATTAAATGGCGCATCGTCCTGTAATATTTATTGGGTTGCGGATGGTGCAATAGGTATTGGTTCATCAACCATTATGAAGGGAACAGTTATTGCCCATAATGCAGCTGTATCTATTGCGGCCAGCAGTGTTCTTGAAGGAAGATTATTTTCAACCTGTGGTGCCATAGCTGTTGAAAATTCAAATTTAGCAAAACCTACCGGTTGCTTGCAAGGTACAAAATGGACGGGCTCTGTTGGCACAGATTGGTTTAACACCTGCAACTGGTATTATGGTTTATTACCAACCGATACCACGGATGTAACCATACCAAAAGGGCTTGCTAATTATCCGATAATATTAAATACAGACACTGCCCATGTGGCCAATTTAACCATTAAAAATGGCGCGTCCATTACCTTGAATGCATCCATTTTTTCCGTTTCAGGCCTCATTAATAATTCAGGTAGTTTTGATGCTTCAGCGGGGTCAATAAATTTAAAGAGTACCGTGCTGCAAACTATTGCTGCCAATACTTTTGTAAATAATAACCTGCAAAATTTAATTATTGGCAACAATATTACCCTCGCAGGACCACTCAATATTACGGGTGCAATAACTTTTACCAATAGCAATATGACTTTCAATACCGGAGACTTTTTAACCTTAAAATCTACAGCCCTTGTAACAGCCAGTCTAGCCGATTTAACCAAAGGTGGCACATTACCAGGGAATAGCGTTACAGGGAATGTAACTTCCGAATTATATATTTCCTCAAAAAGAGCCTGGAGGTTATTATCGGGATTAGGATGTACTCCTGGATTACAAACTATAAATGAATGCTGGCAGGAGGGTTCCACAGCAGGAGACCCCGTACCCGGTTATGGAATTCAAATTACCGGGGGGCTTACAACCAACGGTTTCGACCAGGGCATAAATAGAAATGCAGGAATAAAAATCTATAATAGCGCTACTAATACCTTTACTGCACTGCCCTTTGATCCCGGTACCAATATCCCGGTTACAAACTATCCCGGTTACTTTGTATTCATTCGCGGTAATAGAAGCACCAATTTATCCTTAGGTTCAAAAGCACCCTTAACAGCTGCAACGATAAGGATTAAAGGACCGGTAAATATGGGAAATTATGCGCAGCAGATCAATGCAGCTCATTACACCCTTGTAGGCAATCCTTATTTAGAATCGGTTGATTTTCATAAATTAACAAAGGATAATGTAGCCGATAAATTTTATTTATGGGACCCAAAGATGTCAGGAACTGCCGGAGTGGGCGGATACGTAAGCTTTATATGGAACAGTACCTCCTTAACATATGATGCTACATCTTGTACAAGCCCCCTTTCCCAATACATTACTAACGGCGAAGCTTTTTTTGTAGAACCAATTGATACATTAAAGACAGGTACACTAACTTTTAAAGAGACCGATAAAAGTACCGGAGGAAATGATGCCGTTTTTAGACCCTATATCAAATACCCATCCATTAGGGTTGATCTGGAAATGATAAATGCTAATAAATCGACTTCACTCCTGGATGGTTCCCTAACTTGTTTTGGTAAAAACAATAATAATGCAGTGGATATTAATGATGTAAAAAAAATATATAATTTAGGAGAAAATATTTGTCTGGCACGAAATAACATAGACCTGGCCATAGAAAGACGAAAAAATATTGAAGAAAATGATACCAGCTATTTAAGAATTTATAGTTTAAAAAAGTTGACTTATAAATTATTAATTACAACGGCCGCCATGGATGATCCCGGGTTAACTATTGTATTAAAAGACAATTATTTAATTGCCAACAACAATTTACCTGTAAAAAGTAATGGCGTTACGGAAGTAAATTTTACT
>JAYTHI010000033.1:0-2019 GCA_043732685.1 Ferruginibacter sp.
GCTTTAAATTTTAATTACTAGTCTATACATAGCAGCACCAGAATTTAACGAAAAAGTTATTGTTGAAATCTTGCAGCAACAATTAAATCCTTATTTCCCGGGGTATAGCTGTAAAATCCTTCACCGCTTTTAACACCTAATTTACCCGCTGCAACCATATTTACTAACAGCGGACAAGGAGCGTATTTTGGGTTTCCAAAACCATCCTGTAATACTTTTAAAATACTCAGGCATACATCCAGGCCAATAAAATCTGCCAGTTGCAAAGGGCCCATCGGGTGCGCCATACCCAATTTCATAACGGTATCTATTTCAATTACACCTGCCACATTTTCGTACAGACTTGCAATCGCTTCATTTATCATGGGCATTAAAATACGATTGGCGATAAAACCAGGGTAGTCGTTTACAACACAAGGTATTTTACCTATTTTTCTGCTAAGTTCAACAATGCGGTCGGTTACTTCCTTTGAAGTTGCATAGCCATTAATTATTTCTACCAGTTTCATAACAGGTACGGGGTTCATAAAATGCATACCCACAACAAGTTCGGGCCTCTTAGTAGCAGCCGCAATCTTAGTGATAGAAATTGAGGAAGTGTTGGTAGCAAGCATACAACCTGCAGGAGCCAGCTCATCCAACTGTTTAAATATTTTAAGTTTAAGTTCGGTATTTTCTGTTGCGGCTTCAATAACCAACTGTGCATATTTTAAGCCTTGCGCCATATCTGTAGCAGTAATGATATTTTCGAGTGTCACTTCCTTTTCATCTTCGGTAATGCTACCCTTGGCCACCTGCCTGTCCAAATTTTTACCGATTGTAGCAAGTGCCTTATCCAATTGTTTTGCATTAACATCAATAAGTGTTACTGAAAATCCTTTTTGCGCAAACACATGGGCAATACCATTTCCCATAGTTCCTGCTCCAATTACCGAAATATTCATACTGTATTTTAAATTATTGTTATAAAAATATAGGCAATTACCTGGGAGTTATAAGTGGTGCGTGTCGGCTGACTTATTTTAACTTGATGTCTTTCAATTTATGCATCAATGTACCATTACAATTGTAGTTCATCTATTAAAAACTCCTAAACGTCAAAATACCTGCCTAAAAAACAGCTTAACGCCTTAACGGCAAAATCATCTTCCTAAAAAACGCCTTATCGTCATCCCTGCAAAAAAACAATATTTTACTTAAACGCATTTAACCCTGTAATATCCATACCTGTAATCAATAAATGAATATCATGAGTTCCTTCATAAGTTATAACACTTTCTAAATTCATGATATGGCGCATGATAGGGTATTCACCTGTAATGCCCATTCCACCCAACATTTGGCGTGCTTCTCTGGCAATATTTGTAGCCACTTCACAAGCATTTCTTTTGGCCATACTAACTTGTTGCGGCGTAACTTTTCCGGCATTCATTAAAACTCCAAGACGCCAGTTTAACAATTGGGCCTTAGTAATTTCCGTAACCATTTCAGCAAGTTTCTTTTGTTGCAATTGAAAGCCGGCGATCGGTTTCCCAAATTGAATTCTTTGCTTGGCATAATTTAAACAAATATCATAGCAATCCATTGCAGCACCAATTGCACCCCATGCAATACCAAAACGAGCTTTTGTTAAACAACCTAATGGTCCCTTTAATCCTTTAATATTGGGCAATATATTTTCTTTGGGAACTTTAACATTATCAAAAACCAATTCCCCTGTTGCACTTGCACGTAAACTCCATTTATTATGTGTGGTAGGGGTGGTAAAACCCGGCATTCCACGTTCTACAATAATGCCTTTTACTTCGCCGGCATCATCTTTAGCCCAAACAACGGCAACCTGTGCAAATGGTGCATTGCTGATCCACATTTTAGCTCCGTTTAAAGTTACCGTGCCATCGCCATTGTCTTTATAATTTGTAAGCATACCTGCAGGGTCGCTTCCATGGTCCGGTTCGGTTAAACCAAAACATCCCAACCATTCCCCACTTGCTAATTTTGGTAAATACTTATGGCGCT
>JAYTHI010000034.1:0-2019 GCA_043732685.1 Ferruginibacter sp.
TTTTATACTGCTTACTTTTTGGTATTGAAAAATGGGGAGCAAGTTTATAAATTGAGACGAATTGCGATAAAATAGCAATAAAAAACCTCCGGGTTTTCCGAAGGTTTTTTTAAATTATAATTCAAATGAATAGCCGTCCCGATAAGTTCGTTTAACAAATTGATTGGCTTCATCAAAGTTGGTGATCTTCATATTTGCCGCATCCCAAAGTAATTTCTTTCTTCCGGAAAAATGGCCTTTATCATCTTTAATATTCCAGGAACGCAGTGCTAAATTTCCCATTAAAATAGTTTCGGTAAGTGGACCGGCATAATCGAAGGTTGAGCTTAATTCGTTTTTGCCAAAACCTGCAATACAAGCGTTTATCCATTGTACATAATGTCCTTCAGGAACTCTTTTCATAACCGGTGCCTGGTTAACTTCGAGGCTTCTTGATGTTGGCAGCAATGTGGCATTATTACCGTACGTACTACACATCATCTTGCCCTTAGTTCCAACTATTATTGCGCCGCCGCCATCATCGCCCATAGGCTCATCGGGCCCTAATTCTTCCGGTCTTTCGGGCCTTAAACCCCCATCCATCCAATGCAAGTAGGTATCCGGCTTGCCATTTTTGCCCGGAAATTTTAATTTTAAGGTAGACCCTGCCGGAAAACTATCCGGATGATAGGTTGGGTGCCACATTTCCTGATAAAGATCAACCACACTGCATTCTACTTCGGATGGATAACCAAGTCCTGCTGTTTTAAATGCTGGATCAATTATATGACAGCCCATATCGCCAAGGGCGCCGGTGCCAAAACTTGGATAACCCCGCCAGTTAAAAGGTACATATCCGTTATGGTATTCTTCAAAAGCTGTTGGGCCTAGCCATAAATTCCAATCCAGTTCTTTTGGAATGTCATCTTTAGTAGTTGGCTTACCAAAACCTTGTGGCCAAACCGGTCTGTTAGTCCAGCAATAAATATTTGTTGCGTCTCCAATTAAGCCGGCATTAAACCAATCCTGCATTTTTCTAACCCCGTCAAAAGAGGCACCCTGGTTACCCATTTGCGTAACAACCTTATATTTTCGGGCTGCCTGTGTTAATATTCTTGCTTCATAAATATCATGTGTCATTGGTTTTTGCACATATACGTGCTTTCCCATCCGCATGGCGGCTAATGCAGCCACAGCATGGGTGTGATCGGGTGTAGATACTGATACGGCATCAATATTTTTACCTTCCTTAGCAAGCATCTCCCTAAAATCTTTATAGTATTTGGCTTTAGGAAAACGAGCCCTTGATTTTGCTGCCTGACGGTCATCTACATCGCATAAAAATGCAATATTGGCATTCGGGCTTTTAGCAAATTCTGACAGATCACTTTCTCCTTTTCCACCCGCGCCAATACCGGCAATATTTAATTTATCGCTTGGTGCAACAAAACCCCGTCCCAATACATGGCGGGGAATAATAAAAAATCCTGCTGCTGCAGCGGACATATTTTTTACAAACTTTCTACGGGAACTTTGTTGGGCTTTATCTTTCATATTTTTTATGGCGATTAAAATTTAATAAAATATAGAGGAAGTTTTTTACAATCGTTAAAAAGCAGGCGTATTACATTCCAATCGTATCATACACAATCACTTTGCTCCAAAGATGTTTGCAATCGGCAATAAATTTCATGTGCATCGGGTCTACCTGGTAGCTATCCTGATCTTCTTTATTTTTAAAAATAAGTAAGGACGAAACTCCATAAGAGCTATCTATCACACCACGACGGGTTTCGGCAGGTACACCAATATGCGAACTGTCAATTGTATTTAGGGCAGAAAGTACAGTTAAGCCTTCAATAAGGGCATCCCGGTCTGAAACATTTTCAGGGTTAACCAACCAAAAATAAACATGGTGTATAAAGGCAGTTTTTTCAATCATCTGGAAAAGATTTTATTTTTTAGTCGATAAGAATTTATCAGGTCTAAATTAAAGAAAAAATAAAGAAAAATCTTCTTTAGCGGGTTTCAATTTTAAGA
>JAYTHI010000035.1:0-6969 GCA_043732685.1 Ferruginibacter sp.
CAACCCAAATCCCATAGCGTATAATTATTTAAAGACCGGTTCCGTACAACATGGGACTTCATCGTTGGCATTGCATGCCCGACGAAGTCTTGTTTGTTATGTGCAGTTTTAGTCTATTCACCCAAAGAAATAGTTTGATTTATCGTGTCAGTAATAACTAATTGCTTAAATAGCTTTGGTTTTTTTGAATTCAAATAGTCTATTCTGTCTTGACAATATTTATAAACTGATTTATTTTCTAATGCTAGTAAAGCGTAATAGAATTTAGCTGAATCAATATTTCCTTTAATCTCGTAAAGATTTCCGATTAACCAGTTGCCGTCAAAATTCATTTCCTTTGAAGATTTAAGGTCAAGCAAACAACTGTCAAGTTTATGTAAGCCTACAAAACATTCTGCACGTGAGTCTAAATATTTTGGCACATAGTCAATGTTTAACGCCTTGGTAAATTCATCTTTTGCTTTCCGATATTCGCCACGTTTAAGATAAATGTCTCCCTTTATGTAATAAAAGTCTGCATGGTTAGGATATGAATAAATCAATTTATCCAATGCAATTATTGCTGTGTCAATATTAAACTTTGCCAAACTATAAATGCTGTCCCTAAAATTGTCTTGGGCTTTTTGTTCGTCATTAAATTCTTTTGCTTGCTTTTTGAATTCGATACGTGCATTCTCCACAATATTTTCTGGATTGCTTGGAGACGTACAAGACACTAACAAAATCAAGAAAATAATATTAAGAAACAGATGCTTCATAAAAAATTGCACATAACGGTAGGGCTTTGTGCAGGTTGGGAAATAGAATTCCGTCAGCCCGGTACCGCTGCCGATTGAAAATTTAAAGTTGAAGTTAAGAACAAAAGCCGATAGATATTCGTCTGCTGAAACTGATGCCAAATAGAACTACAAATGCTCATTGTTATTCCGTCGGCCCAACTTGTACAAAACCCCTTGTAATATGCCGTTTAAGTCTGTCACACTTGAATACTAAATTAAAATTGAACAAAATCCAAATGCTGAAATTTTTGCTTTCTCAATAAAACTCATTGTGGTCGTCTTTTGGGTTGCAGTTTCGTTTATTAATTCAAATAAATATAGACTTGGATTTGCCATATTTTTTTCCCAAAGTAAAAACGAAAAAGATTTAGTCGATGGGCTTTGATTGGGAAAATGTAACTGCGATACATTACTGATGGATAATGTGTCATTACCATAGTTCTTTTTAAATTCATATTTGTCACCCACAGTGCTTGCTCCATATATTAAGTCAGGATATACAAAACCAAATTCAAATATTTTTACGAATTCAGGGTTAGTGCTTCGAATGATAATAATACTGTTATCAAATTTAATTGTGTCTTTAGATATAGTGGTCAGCCCAATGAATTTTGGAAAATGTATGTCAGCTGAAAATTCCTTTATTTTTTGCATGCATGTTGATTCCATTTCATTTTGTGAAAATGATTGTATAGTCACGCTAACAAAAATCATAACAAGTATGTAGGGTCTCATAAATGGCATATTACTCGCTGATTTGCGCATGTTTTCTATCTAATAAAAAATAACCAACATTGATTATCAATATCTTATAAAATAAAACGCAAAAAAGATTTTATTTTTAATATGAAAATACGCAAAAACGATTTAAATTATAATATGTAATCTTAACAATTATTTACAATGTATTAACGCTTTTTGCTTTTTTGGTAAGCAGGATTTGCATTTTTTTATCCCTATTTTATTACAGCTGGTTTTAAATAAAATTGAATTAAACCCTTGATCTTTTCCAAACATTTTAATCAATTTTACGGTTAGTTTTTAGTTTGCTGCTATGTTATGTTTGCAATTAAAATAAGGCAACATAATTTTTAAAAAAATGTTATTGCTGTAACAAAGATCTACACCGGTATAAAATTAATAATCGGTAATTTTTGAACGCTGACATTATTAAATACTAGCGTACTTATCTCAACACCGCTTCCATTACTGAAAATAACCAAACTTAATTTAAGGATTTTAATAAAAAAATTTCAAAGCAAATCAAATACCCTACACCATATTTATCAAGGTGGCTACAACAATATCTATCTCATCGCGGGTATTGTGTTTACAAAAACTAAACCTGATGGTAACCCTGTTTGGATCGTTATTGATAGCCACAATTACATGGCTCCCCTGCTCGGCACCGCTGGTACAGGCACTGCCGCCACTTGCACAAATATTATGGATGTCCATGTTAAACAAAAGCATTTCCGATTTTTCGGTTTTAGGCAGACTAACACTTAAAACCGTATATAAATTTTCGCCAAAGGTATCGCCGTTAAAACCTACTCCTTTAATGTGCTGCTGCAATTGCTGGTGCATATATTTTTTAAGTGCGCCAATATAAGCACTGTCTTCTGTAAAGGCCGCTGTAGCTATTTCAAGTGCTTTTGCAAAACCTACAATACCATATAAATTTTCTGTACCGGCACGCATATTTCTTTCTTGCGAGCCTCCATGTACCAGGGGTTTAATGCGCACATTTTCGTTAATGTATAATATACCCACTCCTTTTGGTCCATGAAATTTATGGGCCGCTCCGGTTATAAAATGTACCGGAGTGTTTCTTAAATCAAATGGAAAATGCCCCACGGTCTGTACCGTATCGCAATGCAAAATGGCATTGAATTTTTTACATAAATTACCGGCAGTATGAATATCCAAAATATTACCAATTTCATTATTGGCATGCAATAAGGTTACCAATGTTTTTTGGGTAGCCATTTCTAATAATTGCTCCAAATGTTGAAGGTCGATATGTCCGTTGCTTAATAATTTGACATAACTAACTTTTGCCTCCCCTGCACTTACTAAATATTGCACGGTATGCAAGGTTGCATGATGCTCAATGGCTGAAGTTATAATATGTTTACATCCAAGATCCCTAACTGCAGCACAAATGGCGGTATTGCTGCTTTCTGTTCCTCCACTGGTGAAAAATATTTCTGCCGGATGCGCATTTAAAATTTTAGCCACCGATTTTCTTGCCTGCTCAATGGCAATCCTTGTTTCGCGACCATAAGAATAAATAGAAGATGGGTTTCCAAATTTCTCCGTAAAATAAGGCATCATCGTTTCCAAAACCAGTGGATCCAAAGCAGTTGTTGCAGCATTATCAAAGTATATTCTGTTCATAATTTTTTTTGCCACCAACTGTAAAAAATAGTAATGGACCTGGTTTTAGGTTATCGATTGGAGTAAATAATTGTGTTAATTCAGGATACAGAAAAGATGTATAATACACTAAAAAAGCTACAACCAGCTAACTCCTTATGTGCATTGTAATCGAATAAGAACAAACAATTTATTGCTTAATTAATAAGTATTTTACTATTCTAATTAAATAATAACGGTAAGTGCCACAAATTTATAATTATCGCTACTATTTAATAATGACAGCCTATTGGTAAAAAATTAAGGCGGCATTTTTAAATTACCTCCTGGATATCTTTCATTAACCTTTTGGCAATATTATCTGCCGTAGTTTCAAAATTACTTTCGGCATAAATGCGAATTATCGGTTCGGTATTGCTGGTGCGCAAATGCACCCAATCATTATCAAACTCTATTTTTAAACCATCCTCAGCATTTATAGGCTGGTTTTTATATTTTGCTTTTATCTTATCAAAAACGGTCTGTACATTAATATTTTTTTCGAGCGTAATTTTATTTTTACTTATAAAATAACCCGGATAAGTATTGCGCAATTGTTTGGCAGATTTTTTACTGTTGGCAAGATGCGTTAAAAATAAAGCGATGCCTATAAGCGCATCCCTTCCATAATGCAGGTCGGGTACAATTATGCCGCCATTGCCTTCCCCACCTATAACCGCATTAACGGCTTTCATTTTGTTTACAACATTTACTTCCCCTACAGCACTGCTAAAATATTCACCTCCGTGTTTAATGGTTACATCTTTTAATGCCCTGGTACTCGACATATTTGAAACCGTATTGCCTTTTTTTAAACTCAGTACATAATCGGCCACAGCAACCAAGGTATATTCTTCGCCAAACATGCTTCCATCTTCACAAACAAAACATAGGCGATCTACATCCGGATCAACCGCTATACCCAGGTTGGCATTGTGTTTTACAACTTCATTGCTTAGGCCGGTAAGGTGTTCCGGTAAAGGTTCAGGGTTGTGTGCAAATTTTCCATTAACTTCTCCATTTATTATAATGATATCTTTTGGCGAAACTCCCAATGCTTTTAACAATGCAGGTACTGCAATGGCACCCGTACTGTTTACGGGGTCTACAACTATTTTAAACTTCGCCTTTTTAATCGCCGCAATATCAACCAGCCCGTAATTTACAACTGCATCTATATGTTTCTGTAAAGCTGCATCATCGGTAGTGGTTTGTCCAATTTTATCTACCGCAACAAAAGTAAAATCTTCAGCAGCAGCAATTTCCAACACCTTCATTCCTTCGGCGGCATTAATAAATTCGCCCTTACTGTTTAATAATTTTAAAGCATTCCATTCTTTAGGGTTATGGCTTGCGGTAAGTATTATTCCTCCTGCGGCATTTTCAAAAACTACGGCCATTTCTACCGTTGGCGTAGTGCTAAGGTCGAGGTCTATTACATCAAAACCCAAAGCATTTAAGGTACTTATTACCAGGTTTTTTACCATTATTCCACTAATGCGCCCATCCCTGCCTAAAACAATTTTTCTGTTGGCACTTTCTTTCATCAATAAAGTACCATAGGCCGCCGTAAATTTCACTACATCCAACGGGGTTAAATTATCGCCGGGTTTACCCCCGATGGTACCTCTAATACCAGATATACTTTTAATTAATGCCATTTTACCAATAAATTTATTGATGGCAAAGATAAACATCCCTGTCTAAATGAAAATAATGTGTAAGAATTTTAAAAAACCTATGCAAACAATTGAAATGCTTGTTTTTATTTGGATAAAAGCCGGGGTATGAACCCTTTTTATTTAGTTTCTTCTTTTACAAAAACAATTTTAGCCCGGTCTGCATTGTATATTTTTTCAAAAAAATCCTGAATGGCTACAGCTTCTGCGGCAGGATAATGTCCATTATTTCGTTGTAAGGTGCGCAGGTAAAAAATTTTCCCTGCTGTCATTTTAATTACAGCGCTATAGCTTCCGTATTTAGTATCAATAGACACATTGCGGGGTATACTTTCTTCTTTAAAACCGGCCGGAATATTTATTTCAACCGAATCAATATCAATAAAACCCGCCGGTAAATTAATATCAAATTTCCGATCGTTCGCATTTCTAATTTTAGCAGTGGAAATATTTAAAATATTGGGTCGGATAAACAATCTTTTTCCGGATATGGATCCATAATTATTAGCAGTAATATCCAGCATTTCGTTTAAAACAGGCAGGGCTGATCTTTCTTCCCGGTAACTAAAATTTAAAATTTCATAAGATGGAATATCAAGTCTTGCTTTTAAAATTTCTGTTAATCTTTCTTTTGATACCGCATCAATCATTCCCTGCAAATAATCCTGTTGCTCGGCCCTATATTTGGTAGTAATCAGAGCCGTTAATTTACCTTCTTCGTTAATAGTACCCACAATTTTTCTTGTCTGTAAATTATCCATATTTTTATATACAGGGGTATGTACCAATTTACTCCCGGTCTCCTCTATCAGCAAAGCATTTCTATCGCAGGTAAAACTTCCAAGATACCCCATGGGTGCGGTTTGGCTGGTACATTCCAACCAAATGGTATCCTTAAGCTGCGGTACACAAACAATCATATGGTTAAATTGGACAGACGGAAAATCTGACCGTAAAGCATTGTTATTATTGCCGCCATTTATTAGGGTATAACAGGCCTTGATACCCACCTCCTTTAATAAAGAAAACATGTAATTACTAAGTGCCTTACAATCGCCGTAACCATTGGAAGCAACATAGTTTGCATCAAAAGTTTGCCAGCCGCCAATACCCAATTGAACACTAATATAATGTGTGTTCTTTTGCATAAACTCGTATAAAATTTTTATTTTTTCTTTGTCGGAACCTAGCTTATCCGTTAAGGCATGTACCTGTAAACGAATATTGTCAGGCAATTTATCTCTGCCATTATTAAGGGTATAAATAAATTTTCCAAATCCTTTCCAATCATTCATACTGCCGGTATACTGTTGTAATTCAAAATCTGTGGGCGCTAAAAAAACAGCAGGTGTTATTTCATACCATTCCGGCTGGTATTTTTCGGCTTCAATGGAGGGTAGTTTTTCAACCGCCCATTCGTACACCATTGATTTTTTTTCCGTTGTTATCGTTGGCTGCTTTATATAATTAAATGTTTTATAACGCAGTTTATAATCAAGCGGACATTCGACAGTAAGTTTACTTTTTTGAACCGAGTATTTTTCATTTTCAATAGGCATCCAGGCAGGCAAATAGAAAATTCCTTTTAGTTCAATCGAAGTTTCATATTCAATAGTGTAGGGGTAAGCGGTACAATTAAAATTGTGCATTTTAAGCCGGTTATCATCCGCCAAATTATTATCGCTGGTACCTGAAACATCTTTGATATCACTGTTTTTAAGTGATTTTATTTTTTTACCTGAAGCATCAAATAATTTTCCGTCAATAGCTTGTATTCTGATGAGCTGGTCGTAATTTTTAACTAATTGAGCTTCTTCATCACCTGCGGCATTTAAAATTGTAAGGGCATATTTGTGGTAAACAATTGCACTACTTACATCGTTGATCTGCACTTTCATTTCTTCCATCCTTTTAACCACATTTGAATGGTTTAAAAGCTCCGCAGGTATTAAGGATACTTCATAATTATCCTGTGCAATTATTCTTGTGCAACAGCCAATACAAAAGAGTAATAAAATATATTTTTTACGCATAATTATTTCTTTTTAAAAACAATTTGTTCCGCATCCTTTTTAACGATATAATCAAAAAAA
>JAYTHI010000036.1:0-2011 GCA_043732685.1 Ferruginibacter sp.
TAATCCTCTACCGAAATATCTACTACATTGTACACATTACTTAAAAATTCCGGCATTTTAGTTTCCTGCTCCAGGTACTCCTGTACCGGCTTATCTCTACCGGTTAGCTTTTTGTATGCTTCCATTCTTCCGGGGTTTAAAATGCCCCTGCAATCAAAAACAAACCCTCCGCCATTGCTTGTTTCATCTTTTGGATAGCCACTTTTTATAAAGGAGAAACTATTTACTTTTACCAGCAAGGCCGTGTCGCTCCCTGCTTTTACCGGCTCAAATCTTTTAACGATATCTTCTTTTACGATCAATCCTAAAATTCTTTCAAATTCCGGAAGGGCTACCCCTATTTTTTTATGGTTAATAAACCAATCCAGGTTTTGTAAAGCCAATGGTATACTGGTTAAAAAATGTGCTTTTCGTTCAAATAACCCCCTAAAACCATAGGCCCCTAAAACCTGCAGCAACCTAATTAATACGTAACCATTATACTCAATTTCAAAGCTTAGTTTATTAATGGGTTGCTGTAAAATTGTTTGCAGGCAGGTAATGTAATATTGCAATAAATTGGTTTTCCATTCCTCACTTAATTCTGCCTTAGCTTGCCATAAAAGGGAGGCTACATCATATTGTACTGCCCCCTTCATACCGCCCTGGTAATCTATAAAATGTACGGTATCATCTTTAACAATAATATTTCTACTTTGAAAATCGCGGTACATAAAATATTTATGATCTGCGTTAGCTAAAAAATTACTGAGGGCATCAAATTCTGTAACCAACTTTTCTTTATCGTAGGCTATTTTAAGCGTATCTAAAAAATAGTATTTAAAATAAAGCAGGTCACTTAAAATAGCCTGTTTGCCAAATGAGGTACTGGTAATGCAATAATTATAATTAAGGTCTTTGTCTCCACTTACCTGCAGGTTGGCGAGTGCCAATAAACTTTTTTGAAACAAGGAAAATACCCGGTCGGTATGGCCTTCAGCTTCTAAAATATTTAATAGAGATGTGGCGCCAACATCCTGTTGTAGGTAAAGTGTTTTAGTTTCGTTAATGGCTAAAATATTTGGTACCGGACAAAATGCCTTTTTAAAATGTTCACTAAAATAAAGGAAGGCTTCATTTTCTTTTATATTGTCACTGCGGGTAGCAATGGCAGAACCTTCATCCGTTATAAGCCGGAAGTAATTTCTATCACCCCCGCTTTGCGGTATTGATTGAATGCTCTTTATTGCGGCTGCACTAATTGTTAAAAACAATTCTTTTATATCTTCCATTGCCAATTTTTGTATAAATAATTTTGGTAAAAATAGAATATTTTGTTGGTTGGGTATTTTTTGAAACTATATTATTGGCAGTGAAGGATTAACCTTGTAAATCAAAAATATTTTTTTAATTATTACAACCTATTAAGCGAATGAGGACAATAGTATGTTGAAGTGGATTATGCGCATATTGCTGCAATAAACTAATTGATAATTTTTTAAAAAGCCTAAGGAATTTTTAATTGGATTTTATTTGGTTATGTTAGCACTACGTTACAAAAATGCGATTACTGTTGCTGCGCCGTTGAAGAGAAAGAAGTTTTTTCGGAAAAAGTGCGCGAGATTTTGGTAAAATTAAAACTTGGAACCGCTAAGAAATGTAGCTAAAATCTTTAATGGTAATTGATGGAGGTTATTTATATGGTGCAATTTTTTTTAAGCTTGGTAGCAAAATAAATTTGAAGGTTATTCCGGAAAATAAAATTATCGACGCATGGTTTAATAAGATTGCCTGTCGGAGAACCTAGACCCTGGTTGAACAAATAAAATGGAATTGAAATAGTATATTATATTTGTATTTATTATGACCAATTTTATTGCTATTTTTCCTTTACAAATTGTGGTGTACCCCGGCGAAGAGCTTAACCTGCATATATTTGAGCCCCGTTACAAACAATTGATCAACGACTATCAGGAAACCAAAAAACCTTTTGGTATAGTAGCTATTATCGATGATAAAATAAGTGAATTAG